>DAOUXE010000253.1 GCA_030666765.1 Methanosarcinales archaeon | reverse complement strand
TCGTAGATATCACCGAGCGCTGCGAGTATCTCCATCGCCTTCTGCAGGACATAGCCCTGCTCGCCGTTTAAGATGAGTTCTTCAGATGGTGTGAGGTGCATGATCGCTACCTAAGTCAGCAGTGTCTGGTAAAATAGATTTCTGCCCGACCGGAACCGGCGAACATGTGGACGCTACATAAGGCGAAGGTCACACATACCCGTACTCCAGATACGTGAGATCCAGTTCCCGCTTTAACCCTGCGAGGAACAATCCATACGTTTCATGCGAAAAATCGAGCCACCCTGAGTTCTGGGAGATCATCGCCTCAAACTCCTTCTCTGACTCGGTTTCCCCTTTGACGCCGAGATCTTTTATATCATCCCAGTATTTTTCGAGGTATTCAAAGAGCGAGGTCTCTGCAAAGGACTTTGGCACAAGAGGCGAATATGTCGCAATCTCGTCCATTAACTCCTGCTCTCTCAAGTGCTCTTCCTCTGTGATTCCTGACTGCTCGATTGCTTGCTGCCGCGCCTTCTCATCGATCGTGCGTTTCTCATCGGGGCTTAAGAACAGATGCCCGTAACGCTCCACGTGTTCAGTATACATCGCGTTCTGGATCAGTTCGTGTTCGAGCACAAAGTGAAGCATCTCATCGGTTGCTTGCTCGATGTAGGGCTGGCTGACTACGATTATTGAGAACCAGCTGGTCTTAAAGAAGAATCGCCTGTTCATAGCGATCGTGTAATCGAGAACGCTCGGGCGCTGCATGAATATCGACGGCGAGAACGCAACTGCATTCGATGACAGCATCAGAATGCCTTGCAATCGGTCGCCACCGACCATTCGTCCCATCCGTGCACGGACGTCATCTGAGATGGCATCGTACATCGATGGCGGGTCTACCTTATACCCCTTGCAACGTTTGAGCAACTCCTTTACTTGGGGCGGCTCGAGTTTTCTCATCGAGACTGCGATCTCGGATGTGATCGATACGATCCACTGCTTGTAACTCTGCTCGAAGATTTCTCTCTCGTTCGCGGACATCTATTACGGGTATGATGCGGAGGGTAATGAAGATACCGCAGATTTGCCCCTATCCAACTATCCCTGCCATCTCCGCAACAGAGACGTTCTGCCGTATCTCCTGTTCTTTCCACAGAATCCTTGTGAAATAGAAATATTCGTACAACTCCGGCACGTCCCTCGCAAATATAATTTCGTGGTTTGAAATCACTTCCATCTTCATATAAAGCGGTAATTCCTCAAACGTGTACACGTCATACCTTTTTGAATATACATCGACATGCCGATAGATCTCTGATAGTATAACAGGTGGCTTCGATTTGGGTGATACGACACAGATGTCATAGTCACCCCTCGTGATATCGCCGCTCACCCGTGATCCGAACAGCAACACCCCAATCACGCGCAGATCATCCTTGAAAAAGGAGAAATCCTCCTCTAACGTCTCTAGATCAGTTCTTTCAGCCATTGCATCATCCGTCCGATATACGATTCAATCAATGGGAATAGCGACTTCATCGATTCCAGTGCCACGGTTTCGTTGATGCCGTTGTATCCGTGCACAAGGCGGTTTCGCAGTCCATTCGCTTCTTCCAGTGCATATTTTATTCTTTTATCGATGATTCCTGACTTGTACGCCCGGTCGATATTGGTGTAATCATCCATCGGCAGTTTTTCCGAATCTTTCAGGCGCATTGCAAGCACATCCATGCTCGCTTCCACAATCTCCTGCATCGCCTTGTAGACTGCAAGACGGGAACGTTTATCTGTGGTGAAATCGTCTTCCCATGACCTGATATCCTCTATGCGCTCCTCGATCAACTGGATCTTGCTCACATACCGCGCTATTCGCTTTTCGTTCATTGTGCTCCTTGATCGGACTCTGGTGGTAGTTTCTTGTGCTGCTTTCGGCATAACTCTTTTGAACTTTAAACACTCCTGCCACCCTGCACTCAACATGAATTGCAAGGCGTCCTTTAATATACTTGCTTACAGCTCGTACCACCACCTCCCTGTTCCATAAAAAATCCTTAAGAACTCCTCGTTTGTAAGCCGTGCATTGCCCTCTCGTTTAATGTTTTCAGATACCCGACACTCGCCTCTTTTATATTCCCAACGCTTCTTCTACCGTATCTCCTTGTGACCAACACTCTTTGAGAGCTGGGCAGTGCACAATATACTCACCATCCTCTGCGTCTTTTTCAATCACAACTTGTAATTTCATTTTCTACCTCTCTTCCTATCTTTCGCATCGTCCGAGCAACTCCTTTATCCGGGGCGGCTCGAGTTTTCTCATCGAGACTGCGATCTCGGATTTGATCGATACGATCCACTGCCGATACCTCTGCTCGAACAGTTCTCTCTCATTCATCGGAAATCTATTGCGGGTATGGTACGGAGTGGATAATGAAGATAACGCAGATTTGTGCGCTGCTGGTAACTGCGGGCGTGGTGATAGGTTTATATGGGACTGTTGTTATATTAATTTGTATGCAGGGCATGGGCGGGAATGCGAAAATCACAGGACTTATTGGGCGCATACGCGATTGGGAGTTCCGCCACCCACGGATCGCACGTTCATTTTGGTATTCCGCCCTTTTGGTGTTTGTTCTGGATGCTTGCTACTGCGCATTCAATTATTTCGATCTCTACCACACCAACGCTGATAGCGCCAGATACTTGCTCAGTGCAGTGGTTCAGGCACAGGCAGCAATCATTGCCATCGTTATAACGCTGACCCTGATTGCGGTTCAACTCACAGCTTCTGCATATTCGCCGCGGGTGATCCGTGTTTTCAAGAATAATCCTGATATGTGGATACTTCTGGTGATTTATGGAGTATCGATATTATACGGACTCATTGTGTTGAAGATAGTATGGGGGATCGGCGGTGAAGTTGTTAGTTGGAAGGGGTCAATAGATCGTACCCCATTTCATTTGACAAATGAAGGGTCAATACATCGTACACTCTTTTGATATGCGCTCCGTGTAACGTGTCCTTTGTGATGCGTTATGGATATTAACGAACAAGAGAGAATTG
>DAOUXE010000003.1 GCA_030666765.1 Methanosarcinales archaeon | reverse complement strand
TCATGAAATTGTTTTACCACCTGCAACATGGTGAAAATGATGTGAGATTGAGGTATAATGTTCGGCTATCACTAGATTTCTGAACAGTGCCACAATAGTATCCGAAGATGGCTGTACCAAAATGTTAAAATAGGTTGTCGTAATATTACTACGCATAACGTAGATAAATTAGTTGAAATCGTAGTATCTATGTTGATATACAGAAGGAGAAATATACTATAATGAATCGAAATACGAAAACCCCACTACGCAATACCAAAATGGTGTCAGGGATAATTGTCGCTCTACTTTCCTGTCTGTTGCTCGCGCCGGCAGTATCAGCTGCATCCGATGGGGTGCACACCAGCATCCATGAATATGCGGGCGCTGAAACCTGTCTTGCGTGCCACCAGCAGGAGGGTGAGGACTTCGCAACGTCGGTCCACAACACGTGGATGGGTGAGGCGACACACGTTGTCGGGAAGGAAGGCGAGCCGACAGGCAAACTTGTTGGCATAAATGACTTCTGCATCGCCGTAAAATCGAATGAAGCCCTATGCGGCAAGTGTCACGCGGGCTATGGCTTACCCGAACACGATTTTTCGGTTGAGAAGATCGACTGTCTGATCTGTCATGCACCAAACTACAAGAAGACCGCGTCAGGTCCTGATCCATCGATTGATGCGACGGCAGCGGCCCGAAATGTCAGACTGCCGACGCGTGAGATGTGCCTGCGCTGCCATGCACTGGCGAGCGGTGGAGACAACAACAAGCGGGGCAATCTTGAACTTGGAATGGGTGCTGCAAACGTCTCACAAGACCTCGATGTTCACATGAGCACTGGCATGGCATGTCAGGACTGCCACACGTTCGTGAATCATCATGTATCGGGCAGGGGCATGGACCTGCGTATCGATGATACCGATGTTCCGGTCACCTGTGACGACATAAGATGTCACGGCAGCGAGCCTCACGCAGAAGGTTCGATGTACAATAAGCACACGGATCGGATCTACTGCACCGCATGCCACGTAACAGCGTATGGCAAGGTGCAGACTGTTGAGACGTCCCGTGACTGGGAAGATACGTATCTTGGTAAGGAAAACCTGTATCACCTGACGACCGTTCGCGAGAGCAATCCTGCACCGATTCATGTCTGGTGGAACCGGATGTCTGAGATCGTTGATCTCGCAGATCCGGTTGTGTGTGGTGATGACGGTGCCGTGATGATGGCAAAGCCGGTCGGCGGAATCGATGATCCTGCATCAAAGATATACGCAGCAAGGTTTCACCGGGGCAGACAGTCATGGGATGGTACGCACCTGCTGCCGTACAGGCACAAGACGGTTAAGGAGACGGGCAACATGACTCATGCGATATTTGTAGCGACAGGCAAGATCTACGACCCGGTCCGGTATGTGGACACCGAACGATATCTTGGACTCTTCCATGGAGTATCGCCGAAAGAGGATGCACGGACATGCAAGGACTGTCACAAAGACCACGTTATCGACTTTGAGACACTCGGATACGATGTCGAGAAGGACGCATCAGGAAACCTGATCAGCGCAACAAAGCCGGGCGAGAGTGTGAATCTCGCTGATTTCAACGCGAAGGGCAAAACAGGGACAGGAGCCGGTGAAGGCGCAGACGAACCAATAGCAGCCACACCTGGTTTCGAAATTATTCCGGCACTCGGCGGGCTTATGACTGTAGCATATCTGCTGCGGATGCGGAACTGAATCGATTGAGATGGAGAGATGGATGGCTATCCATCCACTCTTTTTTATTTTTACTAACAGGAGGTAGATATGGAGATGGATATGATTGAAATAGTTGGTTTTACTGCCGGAGGTTTTATCATTGGAATTATTGTCATGGTGCTCGTCACGAAGATTGCGGCACCAAGACTGATGATTCACGAAGAGAAGAGCCCCTACGACTTCGACACGACTGTTGATACAATTCGTCGCAAATAGAGAGCGGGGGGTGGAAGGTTTCGATAGGTCTATGACTTCCAAAAGTCTGCCATAGATGCCGGTAAAGGCGATATCGGCAGAATCAATGTCATTCGGATGTGCCAGGTAGCGTACGCAACAAGGCTCCTGATGGCGGATGACACCAAATACGTTGCTGTGATGATGCCATGCTCTGTTGCGATCTACGAGAAGTCGGGTGGCAACACATACGTTGCGTCGATGAATGTCGGCATGATGGGTAAGTGGTAAGGTCTTCGGTGGTGCGGTCGATCAGACAATGTCGAAGGTCGCGGCTGACGATAAGAAGACACTCGGATTTGCTGAGTGATGACTGCGGGCATGTTCCCGCATGCCCCGCTACTATGCCATGGGATGGTTCCTTCGTTACGCTTGCGTTAGAAACTCATATCCCGGTCCACAGGCATTTCTTGTACGATCCGATCACCATCTTCACATCCAAGTCTACGATGCCCTCTATTTTGTGACATCCGTCGATAAACTCTTGCAGTTCGATGATAGACCTGAACATGACCTCACTTAATAGATTGAATCGTGTACTTGTGCGATACAGGGCGATAATATGCTCATGATCCTTGAGCAGTTTATCAGCTACGCTCTGCAGGTTTGAATCAGCAATCTCAATACTTACGAATGCCTTGACACATTTCTCCGCTTCTTCGCAGTTAAGAAGTAAGACGAAACCTTCGATCACCTTATTTTTAGCCATCTCGGCAATTCTTCGTCGGACCGTTCCCTCGCTCACACTGATCTTGTTTGCGATATCGACATTACTCATCCTCGCGTTCTCGCTCAATATCTTGATGATATCCAGGTCGATGTCATCTACCGCCAGCGTCTCGAGTAGACCCTCGCACGACTCCTTTTTCCAGCACTTGATTTCATGATTGCGATGATCTTCCATAGATACTACTATGTCTTGACGGTATAAAAATATTGTGTAGCGAAATCCGTAACAGTATTACGAAATCTTTATATAGGGGTGTAGACAACAAGAAGACATAAGCACAATTGTGCAACACAACTTTACAAGGAGTGAATATTATGGCAAACGAAGAATATAAATGGTTCCTGCGGGACGAGGTCGTCGACACAGGATTATGTACATTCTGCGGCGCATGTGCCGCGATCTGTCCGAATGACAGAATTGAGTTTCGGGAAGATGGTCCCGCGCTTAAGGAAGAGTGTCCGAGAAACGGGCAGGGCGCGTGCAAGGACGTCTGCCAGCGCGTGGTCACCTTCGCATCAAAGATCGGTCCGAATATCTTTGGCTTCAAAGCAAAACCGCCAGCGCTACTCGGACAGTACGAAACACTTGTTGCGGTACGAGCAACCGATCCCGCGATACAAGAAGCCGGACAGGACGGCGGCGCAGTGACCGCTCTTCTCTCCTACTGCATGGACAATGGCTTGATCGATGGCGTGATCGCAACCGGTGACGCAGGAAAGCCGAGTTCACGCGTTGTTCGGTCAAAGGAAGAACTGCTCGATTCCGCTGGCTCGAAATACTCCGCAGTTCCTGTGCTCTCCGCGATCAAGGATGCGGGCGACATCACGAATGCCGCTGTAGTCGGGCTGCCATGCCACGTCTACGGGGTCAGAAAGACCCAGTTCTTCCCAGGCATGATGTCGCACGGCTACGAGGTTGGCGAGAACGGCGAGAAGATCAAGGTTCCTAACATTGCTTACGTTATCGGCTTGTTCTGCACCGAGAACTTCAACTATGGCAAGCTGGAAAAGTTCATGGAAGAGAAGGGTGTTGCCATAAGCGATATCCGGAGAGCTGCCATACACCTCGACGAACTGGTTGTGACGACCGATTCCGGCGAACACGGTTTCGATCTCAATGATCTCTGGAATGCGGGCTGTGTTCAGGACGGCTGCGTGATATGCAGGGATGCAGTCTCCAAACTCTCTGACATATCGGCAGGATATATGGGCTCTGGTAATGGCTGGACAACCCTGATGGGACGGACGCAAAAAGGTGTCGAGCTGATCAAAGCAGCAGAGGAAGCCGGATACATCGAGACAAAGCCGGATATAGACCTTCACAGGATCGAGGAGTTTGCGGCTCTCAAGATGCAGCGGTTCAAATGGGAACTTGCTCGTAGGCTCGGTGAAGGAAAGAAGGTCAAGTTCTACTGGGCATCAGACTATCCAGGTGTCGTGGGAGAGGTCAAAGGTACGTTCTATGTCAAGATAAAGACCAATTCAGGATTGATGGGTGCAGATTCGCTTGCGAAAGTAGTTGAACTCGCTAATAAGTACGGTGATGGGACACTCGAGTTTACATCAAGGCAGACCGTCGAGATTCAGGGCGTTCCAGGCACGAACGTGGACACATTGATGAGCGAGATCTATGCGAGCGGTCTTGCAACGATCGGGATGGGGTACGTCTCAGCATGCGTCGGGATGGACTACTGCACGGAAGGGCTTGTCGAGACCAAGAAACTAGCAGGAGAGCTCACAATGGCGTTTGCTCAGCGACTGACGCCACATAAGATGAAGATTGGGATCTCAGGATGCGCTAACGATTGTGTGCGATCCAAGCGCCACGACGTCGGTCTTATCGGGCAGGTGCGCCCTGAGATCGATACGGAGAAGTGCAACGGCTGTGGACGGTGTGCCGAACTCTGCAGGGTCGATGCGATCTCAATCGTTCTTGGAAAGGCGGTAATTGACAAGGACAAGTGCGTAACCTGCGGATGGTGTATCAGGGGATGTCCGAACGAAGCTGCAATCGAGAAGGAACGTGGATACGCGATGTGGATCGGCGCAAACGATGCAAGGAGACCTGCTGATGGAATACTCTTAAAGTCATTCTGTACGGCGGAAGAGATTCCCGGGTTAATCGATGCCGTTGCAAAGACGCTTGTCACGCACAAGACGAAACCTGGTCGCGAGAGGCTTGGGAATGTGATGAAGAACGTCGGCGAGGGCAAGTTCATCAAAGAAGTTCTGGATCAGGTGTGATAGTACCTTATTTAACCGCTGAGATTGCAGCTCCCCTCCATAATCTCCGCGGTTTCTGCTTTTTTTAACGTATAGGTAAGTATAAACGCATTTGCGTATCTTGCTGCTGAAATTAGATGCACGATGAATGATCCATTCTGTCAGCAAATCTCGAAACAAATTTTATAGAGATGCCGCCAGATTACTATTAAGATATAACAAAATCATGAAACATGATTTGGATTCGGAAGAAGCAAAAGAGTTACTCAGAAATACTTTTATCAAACCAGAAAGAACCGAAGTTCTGTTTGAGTTGTATTGGGTTATACGGGTGATTGGGGTGAAATCTGGAAAAGAATTAAAAGATGTTAAATTTAATATAACAGATGGAACAAATAACATAGTTGCTGAGTGGGAGGATAGCGATTGCATTTATAGAATCTATCATGACAGTAATGGAAGTTTTCAATTCTTAGAAAAATATGAAGATGTATTCAAGGATACAATCATAGATAAAGACGGTTATCTGGCGAGGGAGAAAAATGTTTTCAGAAAATGGAAAGGAATGCGTTCCGAAGTCTTCTCTCTTGAGAGAGGAGATTCTTTCTGGGGTGGAAGACCTGATATCCTATTAGAAAAATATAAAAAAGGCTCCGATAACCCAGAACAGATCTTCATCGGCGAAGTGAAATACACCGATTTAAAAGAGTACGCTGCACGGGGTCTCAAGGAATTGCTGGAGTGTATGGCTCTAATTAAAAGTGATGGCGGATATTTTGAAGAAAAAGGAAAAATATTCGAATCTGATATAGTGAACGGTTATTTATTCGTTGATAAAATTGATGATGTTAAAACTCAAACACACAAAAATGTAAAAATAATTAGATTCGGAGATCCGTTCCGTGATCTGCATGAAGTACCCCCCAATGCAAACCCGGACCCCCCTTCAAATCAGAGAGTGACTCGAAAAAGTGCAAGTACACTGAGTCATAGATGATGGTGACATCGAGAAAGTTTTATCAATCATCGTTTTAAAAATGCAGAAGAGGACTATGCAGGACACACTTCCAAAGGAATATGACCACCAGGCAGTGGAAGAGAAATGGCGGTCGAAGACTTATGACAATATATACCGGTTCAACTGGGAATCAGAGAAACCGCAGTACATAATCGATACTCCACCTCCATACCCCACAGGCAATCTTCACATCGGAAATTCACTAAACTGGTGTTACATTGATTTTGTGGCAAGATATAAGAGAATGCGTGGCTATAATGTGATGTTCCCCCAAGGATGGGACTGTCATGGCTTACCGACCGAGGTCAAGGTGGAGGAGACACACGGGATCACCAGGCATCAGATACCCAGATCCGAGTTTCGAGACCTTTGCAGGGAGTTAACCTCGAAAAACATATCGAAAATGAAGGATACTATGAACCGTCTCGGTTTTTCCATCGATTGGGATTGCGAGTACGTGACGATGGATCCGAGATATTACAGCATGACCCAGAAGTCGTTCGTGCGGATGTATGCGGACGAGCGGATATACCAGCGCGAGGGTCCTGTGAACTGGTGCCCGAGATGCGGAACAGCGATCGCATTCGCAGAGGTCGAGTACGAGGACCGCAAGACCCGCTTAAACTATCTTTACTTTGGGGTTGGGGAGCGGGCGCAGGCGATGGGGATTGCGACCACCAGACCCGAGTTACTGCCGGCGTGCGTTGCGGTTGCCGTGCATCCGGATGACGAGCGGTTCGGGGGATTCATCGGAGGCACGGTCAGCGTGCCGCTATTCGGTTATGATGTCCCTGTGATCGCTGATGCGGAGGTCGATCCGGAATTCGGAACCGGTGTCGTCATGATCTGCACCTTTGGGGACAAGCAGGATGTCCGGTGGTGGATCGAGCATAATCTCCCGCTCCGCATGGCGATCGACCGCGACGGAAAGATGACCCGTGTTGCAGGCAAGTACGAGGGAATGAGTCTTGGCGACTGCCGGAGCGCAATCATAGCGGATCTCGAGTCAGCCGGGCTGCTGTACAAAGAAGAACCTCTTGATCAGAGCGTAGGAACGTGCTGGCGGTGCGGAACACCTATCGAGATACTCTCAGAGAAACAGTGGTATGTCCGGGTCGATCAGGACGCGATCCTGCGCACCGCTGACGAGATCGAGTGGGTGCCCCCGCATATGAAGATACGCCTTAAGAACTGGACAAAGAGCATGGAATGGGACTGGTGCATATCACGGCAGCGGCTCTTTGCAACCCCGATTCCGGTATGGTACTGCAAAGGATGCGGGAAGACGGTTGTGGCGAAAGAAGAGTGGCTGCCGCTCGATCCGACCGAATCAAAGCCCCATGAACCGTGCGAGTGCGGTTCAGATGAGTTTATACCTGAGGCGGACGTGCTCGATACGTGGATGGATTCGTCGCTTTCAGCGATGGCGGTCTCGGGATGGGTCTTTGGAAAAGAACTGTTGGTGCCCGCGCAACTTAGACCGCAGGGACACGACATCATCCGTACGTGGGCGTTTTACACGATCCTTCGGACGCAGGCACTCACTGGAAAGCGTCCTTGGGACAGCATCCTGATAAACGGGATGGTCTCCGGGGAAGACGGGCATAAGATGAGCAAATCCTTAAATAACATCATTGCGCCCGAGGAAGTTACCAAGCAGTACGGCGCTGACGCATTCAGGCAGTGGGCAGCGATCGGGGGATCCACAGGGTCTGATATCATGTTCCGGTGGAAGGACGTCGTTGCAGCATCCCGTTTCCAGCAGAAGATGTGGAGCATCGTCAGGTTTGCGCTCCCGCATATCAAAGATCATGGGGCGGTCGATATGGATTCACTCACGATTGTCGATCGATGGATCTTGAGTAAATTAAACACGCTTATTAGGGATGTTACCGATGCGATGGATAGATACCAGTTCGATATCGCACTTAAGATGGTGAAATCATTTGCATGGGACACTCTTGCAGACCATTACATCGAACTTGTCAAGTACCGGCTCTACGGCGAGCCATCTCCCGAGCAGCAGGCGGCACGGCAGACGCTTGGAACAGTAATCGAGACGCTGACACGGCTCCTTGCCCCGACCATACCGTTCTTTTCCGAGGAAGTCTACTCACACCTCCCCTCGTCAGGCAGCGTACATGCAGGTACATGGCCCCTCGCAGACGGGTCCATGATCGACCCCGATATCGAGCGGGAAGGCGAGAGGATCAAGGATATCGCTCATGCGATCCGCAGATACAAATCAGAGCACGGGATAGCACTGAATGCTCAACTGGGCGACATCGAGATCTATGCAGATATAGAATCAGGCTCTTCCAGTGACGCAATCGTCGACGGCAGAGCTGTTATCTCTGGCGCTGCAAACACACCTGTGAGTGTGATTGCCGGAACACCGGATTTTGAGCACCGTGCAGTCGGAGTCAAGCCGGATATGAAGGTGCTTGGCCCGATCTTCCGGAAGGATGCCGGAAAGATCATCGGAGCGCTATCAGGTATCGATCCGGGCGTAATTGCGGAGCAGGCAGCAAGCGGAACGATAAAACTTGAAATCGAGGCAGACGTCTTCGAGATTCCCGCAGATGCGGTCACGATCGAGCGCGAGGTCGTTCTCGGCGGGCGGGCGGTGGATGTGCTTGAGGCGGGCGGTGCGATCGTTGTGATCACGCGGTGAAGTGGCTGAGAGGGGGTTTTGCGGATGGTTGATAAACAAAAACCGACAGCGCTCATGAGTTATGCTCGCTTGGATGATAAGTATGGATGTTTGACAGAGTTTCGTGAGCGTCTTGGCACACTGAAGTTCATGTGCAGATTGGAGAAGAGTTTTTGATCTTCCAGGACCGCAAAGACATCTTCTGGGGTCAGAACTAGGGTGATAAAAAGATGTGTGTACCCCAGACTGAATCGGTCTCATTTTGTTCCATTTTAGTACTGGAGCGAAAGTATATTCCCAAGTAGATTGAACTGCTCGCTACTGGTTTTTCTTGCACCGTGAAAGAATTGGACTGGTATGTGGGGTTCATAATCAAAAATGTTATATATAATTAAGTATAATTAGATAAATACGATCATGTTAGTGTCCCACTTTCATAGCAAACCCAACCAATAGTTAACGGCAGAATATGCGCCTGCCATAATTCCCAAACAGGTTCGAAATATTCATCTTCAGGTTTATAAGTATCCTGGAGACTCATAGAACAATAGTATAAACTTAGTAGGTTATAACATGATTGGCAAAATTACTATCAATACAAGTAAGTTTTTCGAGAACCACAGAATCCGGTAGAACCAGGATTTTTTGTGCGAAATCCACTCAAACTTCGGTTCTAAAAATGCTCTTGAAAACGGAGTTATGCTCTAAAAAAGATGTGACGGATATCATCAAGAAGATTGAAAAGACTGACAGAAGGATGATCGAACTCAAGCTCGTACTCATGCAGGTGTGGAATCCAACCGGATCGCATTACTGCACCCCACTCCTTTAACTCATCATCGACCCGCGCGCATCCGGTTGACCCACGCAGGAACGCTCGCGTCCCCTTGCGGCATGTACGGCTTTACATCCAGCACCGGCGTCCCATCGATCGCATCAAGCCCCTTCACGACAAGCCGGTTTTCGTCCCTCTCGAGAATCTCAACGACGGTTATCCCGATCGGGTTTGGTCGACGCGGCGTGCAGAGCGCAAATATCCCGATATAGGGCATGTCAGCCCGCGCCTTCGGATGCGTTTTCATCTTCACAACACCTGCCACCCGGTGCAGGAAGAAGACGATCACGGCATGGGAAAACTCATCAAGCCCATCGAGCGCATCCGTGTACTGCGCCTCTAAAATGACCTCGGACACCACATCACCCCATCTGTCACCGGGGATGAAATCCTCCACTGATGATCTCACGACCCCGATCTTTCTCACCGAAAGTCTCCCAAATGCATCCGCGATCATCCGGTCGTGATCGAACGCCAGTTTCGGGATCTGATCCTGCGCAAACAGCATTGCATCGGCTGCATCGGTTCCGGCAGCGAGCGTGCCCGATCCTGCCGCAAGGTAACATGCCGAGACCGTGTGCCCGCGCGGGTCCCTCCCGGGATCGGAGTATATACCGACCAGCTCGTTAATCTCAATATCAAGCCCGGTCTCTTCCTTTGCCTCCCTCTTTGCAGCAGCTTCCATAGTCTCCCCAACTTCAACAAATCCTCCGGGAAGCGCGTAGTTGCCCTTGAACGGGTAATTCTTCCGCCTGATCAGCACGATATTCTGCTGGTACTCGATTATGATGTCCACGGTGAGCGCTGGTGTTTGTATCATTTTAATCCATCCAAAGTATCCTATTGTATCGAGAGGTACAGTACCAGAAGCGACAGGAGTGCCATTGTAAGGAGGATCACCACCACCTTCTCTTCCTTCGCAAGCATCTATCCACCCCCTGGTTGCAGCACGATGAGACGCCCGATCTCCTCTGCCCGGTACGTGCACCCCCCAGCAGCGAGCAATCTGATCAGTATCTCCTTTATGACATTTATCGAATCCGGATCACGGTAGCCATGATCAACCACAATCCTACCATCGCCTGCGCTGATGTCGATATGCTCAACAATGTGCATCGTCTCGTACAGACGCTTCAGGCGTTTCAGGAAATCCGGATGCGCATCTCCGGCGGCATCTTTCATGCCCTGCTCCATGACGATCGTGTCCAGAGGTATCCGGCTGGCAAGCAGATCCTCAAACTCATGCCGGTGTACCGTGACCATGTTGTAGTCTGAGTCTATATGCAGATCAGCCATGGTCTGCCAGAAGTCCGATTTTGCTTCCATCTCGCATGATACACTATGTAACTTCCCGAAATGGTGCAACAGTTCATTATATGCCAAATCCGCGCTATCCCTCCGTTGCATATCCATGCGTATCGACCTCGACCTCCTGTTGACGCTGCTAACCCCAAGATGCTTCTGCTTCGCTAGAAACATCCCGACCATTCCTGATAAAACCTCATTTAAAAATACGCTTCTTCCGGTAATTACGACAATGGCAGTCTTCGGTGCGATATCAGCATCATATTCTATAATTATAGCGGTCTGCCAGCCATATTCCTTCCATTTACGGTTGAGGTGGTCAACCAGCTCGGATACTCTGTTGATGATGAGCGGATCGATGATGTCATCCAGCATCTCAGGATCGACCAGTATGTCTTTCGTGCATTTCAAGAACCATTCGAACATCGGATAGTCGATCATTGCGCAGAAACCGTCTTCGATGAGCAGTTCGCGCGGAGAATGGTACTGGTCATCCAGATTCGCACGTCGTGCCTCGTCAAGCGACCCATGATGCTGGATCATTAGATCGGCAAACTCGATGATATCCCGCACCGCCGCGCTGAGGTTTCCGCCATGCTGCTCGATCAGCGGTTCGATCTGTTTCAGATGATCCGATTCGATAGATATGTTTTTTCTTACTATCATACGTGACCACTGTCTATGGAGTATTATCAGACATACTATGTTATAATAAGCCAGATGGATATGTCTTTCGAGGGGCCTGTCAAATTACGTCTGTTCGGGTCATGGTGGTAGGATCAAATGTTCCAATTATGAGGTCGTCTGAACATCAGTCTGGTGCAAGAAAGTGTTCCATGGTCTAAAAACCGGAAGAAATGAGCTACAGTGTCCGAAATACCGAGGCATCTGCCCGACAGTAGTTATTCCCCCACGTTGCCAGCACAGACCAGAGTCATCTTAAGCTGCTGTAAAAGCTTCCCTCTTCAAGGAGTAGCACATACTATAAAATTGCATTCTTGTGATATTGCGTACTTAGAGGTGTAAACTGGGAAGTTCAGGTGACTTAACCCTATTCAAAAGCGTCTATCTCCCACAATTCCCCGAGGTTATCTTGGTAGTACTGCTACTTTCGGAGCAAGTCTCTGGTTCCGGAGGAAAAGAGTTGTACCAGAAGAGCAAATACGGTAACAACGATGAAGATCAGACGGCAGAAACTGAAGAGACGCGAGGGCGTGATCGAACTTGTTCCTGAGACGCTTGATGATCTCTGGCACCTGAAATACATAATCGAGAATCACGATCTCGTATCAGCGTTTACGAAACGGAGGGTGGAGGGGGCAACCGACAAGATACGCCCGGAAGCGGCTGAAAAGAAGTCGGTTCACCTCACGATCGAGGTTTTCGGGATGGAGTTCCACCGGTTCTCGAACAGGCTCCGTGTACGCGGCGTCATCAGGAGCGGCGTCGATACCGGTGAGTATCACACCATCAACATCGAGATCGGTTCGATGGTTGGCATCACAAAGCACTGGAAGCCGGATCAGCTCGAACGGATTGCGGAGGCAAAAGCCCTCTCGGATCGCCCACGCGTGACGATTATAACAGTCGAGTCGGGTGAAGCAGAGATCGGGCGGGTCCGCCAGTTCGGCGTGGATCGAGTATCGCAGGTTACCAAGCCATCCGGGAAACAGGGCGGCGATTTCACACACGAGTTCTTTGCGTCGACGACAGATGCGCTCAATAAATCTGTTGCAGGCGGCGGAGAACATGCTATTATCATCGCAGGACCCGGATTTATAAAAGAAGATTTCATGGAGTATCTGCGCTCCACAAATCCGGATATTGCGGCACGTGCGGTACTTGAGGATACCGTATCGACAGGAATGCCCGGGTTTATCGAGGTCCTGCGGCGGGGCGCGGTTGATAGGATCGTACAGGAATCGAGGATCGGGCGGGAGACTGAGATGATGGACGCGCTGATGCGCGAGATCTCCACAGATGGTAAGTGCGCTTACGGGATTGTTGAGGTTATGGCTGCGCTCGAACTTGGTGCGATCGAGACGCTGCTGATCGTTGATGAGACGCTACGGAACTTCCGAGAGGCAGGATCAGGGGCAGTGCAAGGGGCAATTACCGGGGCAGGGGCGGGAGATGAGATGGGAGCCGGGGCTGGGCGCGGAACTGAGGAAGGGGTTGGAAAAGAGTCAGGAGCAAAATCCGGCATTGATGCCGACGATCTCCTGCGGCGGGTCGAGCAGATGCAAGGACGAGTCGTTGTCTTAAGCTCCGAGTTTGAGCCGGGAAATAGGCTCGATGCGCTTGGCGGAATGGCTGCGCTCCTCAGGTTCAAGATCGAGTAGGCGCAAGGGGTTTACCAAGCGTGCGACCCCGCCGCCAGCGCCATCGAGGTGTGTATGGGTGGTGCGGAGGATCAAGGACATACCCGAGCTTTCGGGTTAGTGCAAGAACCAGGTCCACAATGATATAAATGTTATCCGCTCCAAATCAGAGGGTACTTCGAAGAAGTAGGAGTATACTGAATTCTCAATGATGGTATTAGTATTGTCATCTGACAAATAATAAATCGCTATATTAATGATTTAATCATATTACCTAATTTTAAAGAATACTATATATCATGCAGGAACCAATTCTTTACATGATGGGAAATGAATTCGTTACGCTAGTGTCGCGTCAACCCTATAATGGCGCAAGGTATAGAACATGCATTCTTCAGAATCAACCGATGAGAGCTAAATACGAGTGAACATGTCGTGCCGCCCGTCAACGATGTCTGGATAAAGTTATCTCGGTTTTATCCGACACTTGAAAGTTGACATGACACTAGTACAGTTGGGCGTAAGTCCTTCGGCAGCTACTGACCGTTGACATCAACCCAAAATGCGGGAGAAATGAGAAAAAAC
>DAOUXE010000112.1 GCA_030666765.1 Methanosarcinales archaeon | reverse complement strand
GCATTTGACGCGCAAAAACCTGCTCCTCGGAGTCGGTACGATCTGTTTATTCGGGTTCATTATGATTCCACCAGTTCAAACTTGGCTGCTCTGAAGCATTTTCGCACATGTGCCTTGCCGCATTCGGTGCAGCGGTATCTAAGATGGACCTTTTTGGTTGGCTTATCGCCTCCCGGAACCTTCGAGAACTTACCGCTGTTTCCAATGCTCGTCTGCCGCTTCTTCTGCCGCACGATTCTGGTCATGGATGATGCTTTCTTCGGTTTCACACGCTCGACCTTGTGTTTCGTATGCTTGTTACAATATGGGCAATGCGTTCGAAAAGTTGCTGGCATTTTCATTGTTTCTTTCACCTGCTATCCAACTTACATATCTGACATAATAAGGGTAATCCATCGACAGCGCAACAGATGCACGCACTCACGCTACTTCACACCCTTCGTAATCTCCAGTATCACCTGATCCTGGGTGGTCCCTGTCCTCTCTGCCTCGAACGTCAGAATGACCCGGTGGCGCAGGACAGGGCACGCCATCGCATGTAGGTCTTCACTGGATACGAAGTTGCGACCGTGGATAAGCGCTCTCGCCTTCGATGTCAGTATCAGGGAGATCGAGGCACGTGGAGACGCCCCGTATTCGAGGTTATTCCAGTTACGAGTTGCAGTGACGATGTTAATGGCATGCGAGGTCAGTTCATCAGAAATAGGAACCTGTCTTACCAGACGCTGCAACTTCAGGAGCACATCCTTTTGGACGACCCTCTGTACGTCCGGTTCGGATGCCGCCGTGTACCGCTCCACTATGACGCGCTCCTCTTCCGGAGCCGGGTAAGTCATCAAAACCTTCATCAGGAACCGATCAAGCTGCGCCTCCGGGAGCGGAAATGTCCCTTCCATCTCAATTGGGTTCTGCGTGGCAAGAATAAAGAACGGAACATCCAGTTTGTATGTCTCGTTTCCGGCGGTGATCTGCTTCTCCTGCATCGCCTCGAGAAACGCGCTCTGTGTCTTCGGAGACGCACGGTTGATCTCATCTGCGAGAACGATGTTTGCGAAGACGGGACCGCGCTCGAACCGGAATTGCTTTTCCCCGGCGTGCTCTTCCACAATCATCGTGCCTGTGATATCGGACGGCATCAGATCAGGCGTGCACTGGATCCGGTTGAACGATAGGTCCATCGCCTTTGATAACGTGTTGATCATGAGCGTCTTTCCGAGACCCGGATTGCTCTCTATGAGTGCGTGCCCGTTAGAGAGCAGCGATATCAGCAGGTCTTCCAGAGCATCCTTCTGACCGACAATGACCTTTCCAACCTCGCCCACTATGGAACTTATGATCGTCCCGGCATTGCGGTACGTCTCAGAGAGATCGGTTTGGGATGGTTCTGTCATGCGAATATCTATGCTCCGCACCGATATAAATGAGACTCATAACCGAATATTTTATGAAGCATAACGTCACCTGTCAACATGCAGGGCCCGTGGTCTAGTCGGTTATGACACCGCCTTTACAAGGCGGGGATCATGCGTTCGAATCGCATCGGGCCCACGCGGGGCTGTGGCCTAGCCAGGTATGGCGACGGGCTCCAGCGGATAAATGATGAACAACGGGTCTACTGATGCCTGCCCGACGGGGCGGGTGTGTGATGAGCCGTTGGAGCACTGATGTGCCCTCCTCGACCTTCGAGGGTTCGGAGAGACCCGTCGATCGTGTGTTCGAATCGCACCAGCCCCATCACGCCCCATAGTCTGCACTGTCTGGAAATCAAGTAATTTATCACTGGGAAGGGTGTAGTGGGTGCAGAGTTTCAAGACGGATCGCAATCGCGACCAATCAACATACCCGAGTAGTTACGATTTTAATAGAGTATCTGACAGTGCCCTGTAACCTTTATAGCCAATCCGAGACAGACATACCAGCATAAAGCCAAAGTTAATAGGCGGACATTCATGAACGAAATTCAATTAACGGTTGTAAAGGCGTATCCGAAGGATGCGGGAAGGGGGATGGCGCGCCTCGATCCATACATCCTTCAGACGCTTCAATTGTCACCCGGTGACATCATCGAGATCGAGGGCAGGAGAGTGACCGGTGCCAAGGTCTGGCGTGCTGATCGGCAGGACTGGGGGCAGGAGACGATACGGATCGACAGTTATGTGCGCCAGAACGCTGGCAGTGGGATTGGGGAGCGGGTGAAGATCAGGCGTGCACCCGTAAAAGATGCCGAACGAGTGGTTTTTGCACCGCCTCAGGGTTCGGAGGTCCAGTTTGGTCCTGATGCCGAGATCGTCGTGAAGCAACAGACGTTCAAGCGCCCTATCCTGCTCGGCGATATCGTCCCCATCCTGACGACACCGTCTCCGTTTGGGGGGCAGATGCTGCCACTGATAGTGACCGAGACCGTACCGGACGGGCTGGTGCTGGTAGACAAACTGACCGAGATCGTGCTGCTCGAAAAACCGGTCATCGGTTTTGACTCTGCGAAAGGTACCGGCATCACGTACGAGGATATCGGGGGGCTTCATGATGAGGTCGACCGGGTGCGTGAGATGATCGAACTGCCGATGAAACATCCCGAAGTATTCCAGAAACTGGGCATCGATCCTCCGAAGGGGATACTGATGTACGGACCGCCTGGAACCGGGAAAACGTTGATTGCGAAGGCGGTAGCAAACGAATCCGGAGCCCATTTCATATACCTCGCGGGACCTGAGGTTATGGGCAAGTATTACGGAGAGAGCGAACAGCGGCTGAGGGATATTTTTGAGGAAGCGGAAGAGAAGTCGCCTTCGATTATTTTCATCGATGAGATCGATTCGATTGCTCCGAAACGAGAGGACGTTTATGGGGAGGTGGAACGGAGAGTGGTTGCCCAGCTGCTGTCATTGATGGACGGTCTCGAAGAGCGCGGACAAGTTGCCGTGATCGCGGCAACGAACCGTGTGAATGCGATCGATCCGGCACTCCGCCGCCCCGGGAGATTCGACAGGGAGGTCGAGATCGGTGTTCCTGATCTGGAAGACCGCATCGAAATCTTGCAGATTCATGTGCGCGGGATGCCTTTCTCCAGATATTTATTCAGCTGGGATAACGTCCCGGGAAGCGATAACGAGAGACTCTTAAGATACCTCACTGACGATCGCGAGATCAACTGGATGGAAGGTGCGGAAATACGCAAGTCCAGTGACGATAAAACCATCCGCATCGTTAAGGGTGAAAACTCAGTCGAGATAGTGATCGATGAGGGGGGGGAAAAAGCAACATTAAAAAGCAGCGATGGCGAAATCCTCGACTTGAACGTCAAAAAGGAGAACAGTGAGCTGAATATACATCTTTCCGGTGATGTGGATGTATCTGAGATTGCAATGAATACTCACGGCTTCGTTGGCGCAGACTTATCATCGCTGACGAGGGAATCTGCAATGAAATCGCTGCGCAGGTATCTACCTGAGATCAATCTTGATGACGAGGAGATTCCAAAGGATGTACTGGACAAGATGATTGTCACAGGGGGGGATTTCGAGGAGGCGCTACGCGAGATAGAGCCATCTGCGATGCGCGAGGTGCTTGTCGAGATTCCGCACGTTACATGGGCGGATGTTGGAGGAATGGATGCGGTACGGCAGGAACTTCAGGAAGTGATCGAATGGCCGCTTAAGAATCCGGAACGTTTCGAGAAGATGGGCATAACGCCGCCGAAAGGCATCCTCTTGTATGGTCCCCCAGGAACCGGAAAGACCCTGCTTGCAAAGGCGGCTGCAAACGAATCAAACGCCAACTTCATCAGCATAAGCGGTCCGCAACTGCTCTCGAAGTGGGTCGGGGAATCTGAAAAAGCGATTCGGGAGACGTTTAAAAAGGCAAAGCAAGTTGCGCCTGCCATCATATTCTTCGACGAACTGGATGCGCTCGCTCCGATTCGCGGGATGGATTCATCAAGGGTCACCGACCGCGTGCTAAATCAGCTCTTGACCGAACTGGACGGGCTCCAGACGCTCAAGGCGGTGATCGTGGTTGCTGCAACCAACCGCCCTGACATCGTCGATCCTGCGCTTATCAGGTCAGGGAGGTTTGACCGGCTCGTGTATGCGGGGGTGCCAACGAAGTCCGGAAGAGAAGCTATCCTGCGAATCCACACAAAGGAGATGCCGCTAATGAATGTGGATCTCACTGAACTCGCTGATATAACCGAGGGATACGTCGGTTCCGATCTAGAATCGCTCTGCAGGGAGTCTGCTATGCTTGCGATGCGCGAAGACCTCGATCAGATCGAGATGCGGCATTTCGAGGAGGCTTTGCAGAAGATACGAGCGACCGTAAGCTCGGATCTCACGGATCATTACCAGCGGGTGCAGGAGAAGTTCAAGGGCGGATCGCCTGTAAAGGACCCGAGTTCGTACGTCGGATACCGATAATATGCCAGCCATACTCGTTACAAACGACGACAGCGTGTACTCGTCCGGCATCCGGGCAGCATACAGAAGCGTCCGCGATCTTGGAAACGTCAGCGTCGTGGCGCCATCGATGCAGAAATCAGGTGTCGGGAGATCGGTATCGGTCTTCGAGCCACTGAGATTCTCTAAGATCAAACTGGACGCGTTCGAGGCTTATGCGGTCGCGGGAACGCCTGCCGACTCCGTGATCCTTGCGATCTTTGCCATCATGGACCGGCTCCCTGATCTCTGCGTATCCGGGTTTAATATCGGCGAGAACATCAGCACCGACACAGTGACCACATCCGGCACGATCGGTGCTGCACTCGAGGCTGCCAGTTACGGCATCCCAACGATAGCGGCATCGATTCAGGTGGTGGATCAGGGCGACAAGTTCGATGATCTCAGGCATTATGAGTACGATTTCGATGCAGGGATCAATCTGGTCGAAAGGATTGCAAAACACTCGCTTAAAAAAGGTTTTCCGGATGGTGTGGATGTGCTCAATGTCAACATCCCGCGAAACGCATCCCTTGATACCGAGATCGAGATCACAAGACTATCAAGAAAGATATTTAAGACCGCTGTTGAGAAGCGCCACGACCCGCGGGGGCGCCCGTATTACTGGATCAATGGTGATCTCGTGCAGGATGACGAACCTGGCACCGATGTACATGCTCTTGCACAGCACCACATCTCAGTAACGCCGCTAACGCTTGATTCGACTGTGGGGCTCGACCAGCTAACGACGCGAGAGATCCCGGAAACGCTTCGCAGGGACGTGGAGGCGTTTTATTGAGACACTCTTAGTTCTACTTTGTCAGATTAGCCGACACCAGAGATCCGAGTCTGAACAGCAATATCAAAATAAGCGGTAACCACTCAGGTATGTTGATTGGTC
>DAOUXE010000259.1 GCA_030666765.1 Methanosarcinales archaeon | reverse complement strand
TGGTTTTTTAGGATGCCGTCTTCGATTATGGCGGTCTTTTGGGAGGGGGTGCCCCCGTCGTCGGTTTGCGCTGTTCCGATCCCGCCATTGCGTAGTCCGTCGTCACATATCGTAAGTTCACCTGCCGCAACCTCCGCCCCGATCTGCGAGAGCATCGACCTACCTTTTTGCACGTTATCGGCACTCAGGGATGGTATAAAAGCATATTCAAGGATTTCAGCTACCGCAAGCGGGCGGAACAGCACCGCAGCCCTCGCAGTCTCTATTTTTCCGCCGTGCAATGATTGTTTCGCAAGTTCGCCTGCATGCTTCCCGATCTCATACGTATCGATGTCAAGGTTCCTTGAGATCTCGAACTCATAAGCAGTAGATATACTTGACCCATCCTTTACGATGCACTCGATCGATGCGGCAATCGATGTCCCCTCTTCGGTATGCTCGATGCCGTTTGTGTTTACGATATAGCCAGTGCCTGTCGAGACCGCAAGCCCGCCCGACGTTGGAACCGCACCTACCGATGTAACGCCGCGAATCAGGTCGGCAGCGAGTCGGACGCACTCGGAAAGCTCAATCTCTGCAAGTTTCGGATCGAAGACGCCATGAACCGCGGGGTACGAGCCCTGATGCGGGAGACTGCTCCAGTCAGGGTCCGGATGAGAGGACCGGGCTGACCTCACAGCAAGCAGGGACGCCTCTTCGATGTTATCTTCGCGATTTGTGCTCGAGAACCCGACAGCACCCGCGACGATGGCGCGGATGCCGATCCCTCGTGCAAACGATTCTTTGGCATACTCGATATTCTCAAGTTTGGTGTTGATGCTAACCGACCGATCTGTTATGCAGTACGCCTCGACTTCGCCGGCACCACTGCTACATGCCTGCTCGATCGCCTGTGATGCAAGCGAAATCATCGAGGATCAGTCCCCGAAACAACCGATCCGCTCATCAAACACATCAAAGAGATATTTCTCTGCACGCTGCACAGTCTCGAGGTCACCCCTAAGCACGACCAGTGCCATATCGAAGAGTTCGCCTTCTTCGACCGATCCGCTGGAGGTCTTGGCATGGGGTTCGAGATCGAACTCCAATATCAGTTCATGTATCAGAGACACCGGAACACCCGGCGGGATTACGAGGTCGTACAAGCCCTCCTGACCCTCTACGAATTCCTCCTCCTCGCCGAGCAAATCTTCAATTCTCAGTACTTTTTCGCTCAAATCAGATCACCATCATGCTATGCGTTTTCCTGCACCCGGCCCATACATCGCGTCGTACACCTCTTCGACATGCATGACGACCACAGCTTTTGCCGGCAGTGCCTTGCTCTTGGCATGAACCCATGCTTTCGCATCATCATACACCGGACCTTTCGTCGCGATCTCGACTCTACCCTTGACCTGGAACGACTTCTTGCCGTCATAACCAACGACCGAGACCTGCGGATTCGCTTCCATGTTTGCCGCAGTCTTGTTAAAGAAGTTGTCTGCGATCTGGATCGTCTCGTCATCCATAATCCTTAAGAATCCGACGAAGATCACGTTTGGCTTACCGTCAGGATCAGCGGTGGCAACCGGAACCGGGCTTTGATTGTTTATAACTTCCTGTACCTCTGGTGGCATTTTGACCATATCAATCACCATCTTCGACTCTAACCGCCGTGGTATAAAGGTTTGTGTCGGAGGTTGTCGCTGGTTGTCAGGTTACGCGGTCTTCGGGAAGGGGAGATGCCACAATGCCCGAAACCAATAACCTCGCGGCAGGATGATGTGAACGTGATGCAACTGGAAAGCCCAATCATACATGCAGAGGTCGATTCCGGGATGAGTGTGAACGATCTGGTCCACGCGCTCGGAGGATGTGGATTTGGCGCGGGAAGACTCGCGCAGGCGTGTGACATATACGAAGAGATGCTAAAAGACGATACTACGACGAAGTTCTTCGGGCTCGCTGGCGCGATGGTGCCTGCCGGGATGCGAAATGTCGTGTCGGGTCTAATTCGTGACGGGCACATCGACGTCCTGGTCTCGACAGGTGCAAACCTCGTGCACGATATCATCGAATCGCTCGGACTCTCTCATTACAAGGGCAGCGATGTCGCTGACGACGATGCGCTCTATCGCGAGCAGATCGACCGGATATACGATGTGTACGTTCCGGAACATCACTTTGCAAGCTTAGAAGAGCACCTGCTCAGCGTCTTTCAGGATATGGACAACCAGATCTCGATTCGGGAGATGCTCTCAGAGATCGGCAAGTCGTTGGATGACCCGAATTCGATTCTGAGAGCAGCTTACGAGTGTGACGTTCCTATATACTGCCCTGCTATCCAGGACTCGATGATCGGGCTACATGCGTGGCTGTACCGGCAGACAAACCGGCTAAATGTCGATGTATTTGCAGATGTCCATGAGTTCCTCGATATCTGCTTCGATTCCGAGCGGTCAGGTGCTCTCTTCATCGGAGGCGGCGTTCCGAAGAATTTTATCCTACAGGGAACGCTCATGACCTCGAAGGGATTTGACTATGCGATCCAGTTGACGACCGACCGCCCCGAACCGGGCGGGCTTTCCGGCGCAACGCTTTCTGAGGCGAAATCGTGGGGGAAGGTCAATGAGGGTGCAAAAGCGGTCACTGTATATGTGGATGCAACCATAGCGCTGCCGGTTCTCGTCGCTGCGGTGCGGAGCAGGTTTGTGTGACGCAAATTCCGATGTGTGTTAGGCGGAGAAGATTCCAGACGATGCTGATTCCGGGGGATTTTTTGGTCGAGATTTTGTTAAAGTTCGGTTCAAAAAGATGGCTCTTTGGTAATCCCCGTGAAACCGATCTCCATGATAAATCAAGTAAATAAGGAATATCCATCGATGTTAGTGATTTTATTACTTTCTGGGTAACTACTCAGGTATGTTGATTGGTC
>DAOUXE010000076.1 GCA_030666765.1 Methanosarcinales archaeon | reverse complement strand
TTAAATTCCCAGTTTGGTTACAACAGCCCATGTCCTGGGTAGTCCTCGCATAATAGAGTCTCTCGATAGTGGTTTTAGGTACCTGAGTAGTTACGTTGTGGGTTATATTTTGGGTTTCATGACACACAACAGAATTGGTGTTAATCCGTGGCTAAACGTTTTATATTCCACAGATTAACACGAATTACTAAAATTATCGGTGTAAATGGATTTTTTGGATGGATAGTGCCACATTCCGGCAGTTGTGCTTGCATAAGACAATCCAATGTGCCCGGAAAATAATAAAAAAACAAAAAGTCTTGAAACACGACCACAACCTTTAAAGTCCTCAATCCAATATATGATAACCATCTCAAAATTGGATGACAAAGATACCATGCCCATCGAACCACTCAAACGACTGGCGCTGTTAGGCGCTCTCGAATCGAACATCGCCATATCATCTGCCGAATTTGCACAGCATCTCGAGACAAGCCCGCAGACCGCATCTCGCAAGTTACAACTTCTGGAACAGGAGAATATGATCGCAAGAAAGATGCTTCCGAACGGTCAGGAGATTAGGATCACTGAAACAGGAATGATCGCGCTTCAGAAGGAATATCAGGACTACCAACAGATATTCGGAGGCGTTGATGAGATCCGGCTGGCTGGAGTGGTGTGCACCGGACTTGGCGAAGGAAGATATTACACCATGCTTGTTGGTTACCTGCAGCAGTTTGAGCAGAAACTTGGATTTACACCATATCCCGGAACATTGAATATCGAACTTAATCCCCACAGCGTAATTACGAGAAAACAGCTGGATTCCATGAACGACATTCGCATAGAAGGATTTGAGGATGGGGTTCGAACATTTGGGTCTGCGAAATGTTTTAACGTGAAAATCGATGGCACTTATGGCGCAATCGTCATCCCGAACCGAAAGAACTATCCCGATAACATAATCGAGGTTATAGCGCCTGTGAATCTCAGGGAGCATCTGCGGGTCGATGATGAGAGTAAGGTGGAGGTAGTACTATGCAGAACATAAAAGACGCAATCGATGCGATTAGAAACGACAAGATGATACTGTTATACGACGCCGCGGACCGCGAAGGCGAGACTGACTTTATGATACCGGCAAGATCGATCCGTCCGCAGGACATTTCCGATATGCGAATCCATGGCGGAGGGCTTTTGTGTGCTGTGATGCCAGATGCGGCTGCCGAGCGTCTCGGGCTTCCGTTTGCGGCGGATATTCTCAGGCGTCTGCCAGACCTGGCACATCTTGCCGAAGGAGACCTGCATTACGACACCCGTTCCTCGTTCTCACTCTGGGTAAATCACAGGGACACGTTCACAGGAATCCCGGACCGGGATCGCGCGCTCACCATCCGTAAACTGGATGAGATCGTTGAGTCCGCGCTTCACGGAGATATGGTTGACTTTTCGAGCGAGTTTCGATCCCCGGGTCACGTTGCAGTGCTGCGCGGTGCAAAAGATCTATTAAAAGAGCGTAAGGGGCAGACCGAACTCTCGATAGCGCTTGCAGAACTTGCAGGCATAAACCCGGTGCTCTGCATCTGCGAGATGCTCGATTCAGAGACAGGATATGCACTGACAAAAGAAGATGCGAAAAAATATGCAATGAAAAATGATCTGGTATTTGTGGAAGGGGAAGAGATCGTATCCGGATATAAAAAAGGTTGAGCGCATCAAGCACTCAACGCTTTCAACCGTTCGATGTTCTTCATCGATTCTTCTACCTCTAACTTCTTTTTCTCCTCCAATTTCACTATAATTTCACCTATAGGTACATTAAGCGAATATACCTTGTAAGGGCGTCCTTTTCCTGGCTTCTTCTCGTCGGCTTCTGCGACCCAGTTGTGTGCGCGCAGTTCCCGCATCGCAATACTGACTTCTGGCTGCCTTAAGTCCGAGCCAACCTCAAGGTCTTTTGACGTCGCCGTATCGACGCCTTTCAGATATGCAAGCACCTTGGCAGTATTCCGTTTCAGTCCCTGTTTGATCAATATGTCGACGAATTCTTCATCGTCGTCGTCCAGTACTTTAACTGATAAATCTTTCATAGGCTATCACCATCTCCGAATATGTAATTATCACATATAAATCTTGTGGTTAAAAGCGATATATACTTGTTATTTCTTTGCCCCTTCAAGTTCCCCGCGCAATGCAATCGATGCCGTACTCAGGAACTCGGACTGCCGATCCTCCTCGAGATTTCCGATTCTGGACCTGACCGCGTTCTCGTAATGCCGGATCACGGTGTCGTTATCAATCGATCCGATCGAGGACAGCTCTAGCGCAAGCAAGTCCAGCGTTGATAGGTAGATTCTCGGCCCAAGTGGAACTCCGAGCTTACGCATGGCTCTCGTGGTGCTCACGAGTGGATGAAACATTGATTTCAGGTAGTATACGAACTTTTTGTAGTAATACTCTGTGTGTTGGGCTGCAATCTTAAGTTCGGCCTCTTTGTTTGGGTAATTAACAACGATCCTTGCGTTGAACCGATCCAGAATGTGCTGCGGAACTTCGGTGATGCCTGATATGTCGTAGGGGTTCATGGTTGCAATAACGTTCGCGCGAAGCGGTTTGGTGATCGGGGTCTTCGGAAACGAGACCTGCCACTCCGCCATGATCTCTGTGAATATGATCAGCGTGTACTCGCTGAAACGGTTCAGTTCATCCGCATACACGATTCCCGGCATATCGCTGCCATGCGCACTAAAGAGCGGTCCTGCAAGGATGTCCATCTCACCTTTCCGGTACTTCCCGATATCAAGGTCGCCAATAAGATCGCTTGGAAGTGCATCCTGACTGCCGGTCACCCGCACATACGGGATGTCTCCAACCTCTTTTTTCAGGGAAGAGATCATCTGGCTAACAGCAAGCGTTTTTGCCGTACCCGGAGGTCCCTCGATCAAGAGATGGAAGCGAAGCCCAAGTCGAATTGCTTCTGCGAAGAGGTGGAGGTAGTGTTTCATCTCCTCCTGCCCGAATATTGCGAGTTCGACCATGTATGGCAATACGGGATGCGGCATCAAAAGGATTTGCATATCCGGTCGGATGCATAGAACACCGGACACACAAAAGAGCATAAAAAAATCCGGAAACCCACCAAATCCCTTAAGACGCCTCACGTCTACACTTTTTTTATGACCATGATATTTTCACACGGAGGACTATAATTGGACGATATTGGAATTATTGCAGTTGGCGGATATAATGAGATGGGCCGGAATATGACGGCAGTGCATGTCGGCGATGACATCATCATCTTTGATATGGGGCTCCGTCTCGATCAAGTACAGATTCATGAGGATGTGGAGATCGAACGGATGCATTCACTCGACCTAATCAAGATAGGCGCGATACCGGATGATACCGTGATGAAAGGTGTGAACGGCACTGTTCGCGCAATTGTCTGTACACACGGGCACCTAGACCATATAGGAGCAATCTCGAAACTGGCCCACAGGTACCGTGCCCCCATCATCGCAACCCCGTACACGATCGGTCTTATCAAACAGTTGATCAAGTCGGAACGGAAGTTCCCGGCAGAGAATGAACTAGTTGAGATGAACGCCGGTGAGACAAAAGAGGTCTCAAAAAACCTCTCGATAGAATTCATAAGGGTACAGCACAGCACACTTGACTGCGTCTTCATTGCGGTGCACACCCCGCGGGGCATTCTTCTGTATGCCAACGACTTCAAGATGGACCGGACACCGACGCTCGGAGAGCCACCAGACATAAAGCGGCTCAAGCAGATCGGCAAGGAAGGCGTCTTTCTGATGATCACGGAGAGCACCAACGCCGCAATCGCCGGAAAGACGCCGTCAGAACGAATCGCAAAGGCTATGCTCAACGATGTGCTCACCGGTACCGAGGAGACCGAGTCAGGGGTTATTGTAACCACGTTCTCATCACACATCGCAAGAATCGCGGCTACCCTGGAAATCGCAGAGAAGATGGATCGCATTCCAGTACTGATGGGACGATCGATGGATAAATATGTGAAATTGGCAGCGAAAATGGGGTATGTCCAGCTTCCGGAAGATCTGAGGATATACGGCGTGCGGAAGAACATAGATAAAGCGTTTACAAGAATCGCGGCTGAAGGAAAGGAGAAGTATCTTCCGATCGTAACAGGGCATCAAGGGGAGCCTGGCGCGGTGCTTGAGCGAATATCGATGGATAATACGGGCTACAAGATTGAGAGCGGTGATAAGGTAATATTTTCTGCAAATGTGATTCCAACACCAAGCACGCGTGCAAACAGGCATGCCCTCGAGACGAAACTTAGGATGCGCGGAGCACGCATATACGATGGAGTTCATGTCTCAGGACATGCATCGAAGGAGGATCACTGGGAGTTGCTGCGCATGATAAATCCGGAACATGTGATCCCTGCGCACGGAAACCTCGTGATGCATAGTTCATACATCGAGATGGCTGAGAGTACAGGATACTTGCTTGGAGATACCCTCCATCTGCTCAGAAACGGGGAGGAGTTAATTCTTGGATGATTAACATGAATGAATTTGAGAAAGAGCTTGCAAAGCGCGGCGATCTCATCTACGAGTATCTCACATCCGCCCGGTATCAGGAGCGGTTCGCGCCTGAAGTAATCCACGACTCGGTGTACCTGTATCTGGGCGGGAGGCGCGGGAAATCGCTGCGGCCTGCCGTACTGCTCTTCTCGTGCGGCGCTGCCGGTGGTGATGAAGAGATTGCAATTCCTGCAGCGGCTGCTACTGAAGTATTTCACACATGGACGCTTGTGCATGATGATGTCATCGACCGGGATTGTATGCGGCGCGGCGGATACACAGTGCACGAGGAGTTTCGCAGGAGGGGTGTGGATCTTGGCTATGATGGCGACAATGCTGCACATTACGGCACATCGCTTGCGATACTTGCAGGCGATGTTCAGCAGGGTTGGTCGGTCTCACTCTTATCCGAACTTGCTGAGCGCGGCGTCGACCCGGCTGTTGTGCTGCACCTGATCAGGATGATGGAGACTGACATCGTGCTGATGCTACTCTCCGGGCAGATATTTGATGTTCAGTACTCGAAAGCTCCGATCGAATCGTTAAGCGAGGATAAGATCCTCGGAATGCTGTGGAGAAAAACAGGCGCACTATATGAGTTTGCAGGAGCTGCCGGCGCAATGATAGGACTATCTACTACGAATCGCGAAGACGAGCTGGTCAGGTCAATATCACAGTTTACAGGCAGGTGTGGCACCGCATTCCAGTTGCAGGACGATATCCTTGGCGTTGTCGGGAATACGAAGAAGCTCGGGAAGACTGTTGGTTCTGACATCAGGGAAGGGAAACGGACACTTATTGTGTACCATGCCTTTTCGAATGCAAATGAGGCGCAGAAGAGGCGTATGTCAATGATACTCGATAACGAGAACGCATCTACCGAGGAGGTTGGCGAGGTTGTGGATACCCTCTCCGAACTCGGGAGCATTGAGTACACAAGGGCACTTGCTGACAGTTACGTTATGGAAGCGAAAGAGCAGATAGAAACGGTACCAGAATCAAGGTATAAAGATCTCCTGCTGACATGGGCAGACTACCTGGTCAAGCGCGAGTCCTGAGAGATTGTCACAAAATAACCAGGGTTCGATTGAATATCCTTGAACACAACTGCAACATCAAACAGCATTCAGGTATATCAAACATCAAACTGCAGGCTGTTTGGTATGTTCAAGTCTCGTTTCTTCCGCGCCCAGGCTTCAAACATCTGCGAACACACTGGTCAGAACCGCGACATCGGGCAAAGCGACAGTCCCGCGAACGGAAAAGACCACATCACATGAGTTTCGGTAATTCATATTTAACTGACAAGTTAAATTAGAGAAGACTATATACCATAATCACGTTCATCTATTTGCGACTTCCCACAATCCGCAGAACCGGGTATCTATGATCCTTCATGTTATGAAAAATGTGAAAGACTCACTATCGATCAATCGTATCCTCTCCAAATTGATTGGTAATGTCCCAGAGTAACGACATATACTACCATGCCCTTCATAGTTGAAACTGCTGTTCCGCCATACACCAGATTACCAAAACCAGAGTGTCAGCTACCACTAATCACGTAGCAACTTGCTCATTCACCCACGCGCACCACACT
>DAOUXE010000130.1 GCA_030666765.1 Methanosarcinales archaeon | reverse complement strand
GCAGACCGAGCAGATCAGGCAGACCGAGCAGATCAGGCAGACCGAGCAGACCGAGGTGGGATGATGGTCTGCACTGGCTGTGCGCTTCTCTGCGATGACATCGAGGTCGGGGAGAATGATTGCAGACACGCATGCCGGATCGGGGATGCGCACATCACAAGCACCAACCAGATCGATCCGATGGTGAACCAGAGTCCTGTAGGTATGGATACTGCGATCAAGAGTGCCGCCGAGATTCTTGTGTCCGCAGAAAAGCCAGTCTTTGTCGGATTTGGCAATTCGGTCACAGAAGCGCAAGCGACCGGCATCGAACTTGCAGAGAAGGTGGGTGCGGAGATCAAAACGTTTCACACGAGAATTTTTGATGATATACTCGACGGAAGGGTCAAAACCTGCACGCTTCCGGAGGTGCGGGACTATGCCGACGTAATCATCTTTTTAGGGTGCGATCCCATGAATACGCATCCGCGCCTTCTCTCCAGGTACGCATACTACCCGCGCGGCGAGAAACGGCAGCACGGATGGGAGGAGGACAGGATTGCAATCACGATTGATTCCCGCTTCTCGCACACCGCAAGCATCTGCAAGGATGTATACACGATCGATCCGCATCGCCAGATCGAGTTTATGGACGCACTGATGGATGCGCTTCTAAGTAAAGTTCCAAAGACTATATACGACAAGAAGCGGATACTGAAACTTGCAGGCACGCTTAAGAAATCCGAGTTCGGCGTGATCTTCGCAGGAACCGGTGCATCGGCACCGCCGCGAGATGCGATCGTCCGGCTGATGGACCGGCTGAACGAATATTCCGATTTTCATCTTCTTTCGCTTACGCCCGGATACAATCTGCGCTCGATTGCAGAGCAGTTGCGCCAGTTGCACAATCGCCCGGGCGATGATGACGGCGGTGTGGGTGGTGACAGCAGCAGCAGTGGCAGTAGCAGTGGCGGCATGGATCTCCACGAAGCAGATTGCATCCTCTGTCTCGGATTCGATCTCATGAACTCACTTCCGGCGCACGGCATCAACGGAAAGATAATCGTGATCGACCCGAATGAGACCCTGACATCGAAGTACGCGGACGTTGTGATCCCGTGCGCGGCAGGCGGCATTGATTGCGTTGGCAGCGCGGTGCGCATGGACGGCGAGATGATAGAGCTTTCTCTGACCCGCGAGAGTGGGCGTCTGTCTGATGTCGCGATCCTGAAACGGCTTCTTGAGGTGGTATGATGAAGATAGAGTTTGGCGAGTTTCTTGCGGCGCCAGAGTGTAAGGTCGTGATCGTTACGTATCCTGACGTCTTCCGGACCGAGGCGGGGCTTAAGCACGGGAAGTTTAGCAGTGAGTACCAGGAGCTATCGGCGGTGATCGTGCTTGACCCGGTGGATATGGCGAAGATCGAGGTCAAGGATTGTGATCTTGTGGAGGTTTTAGGCGAAGAGGGTGTTGTCGTCGTCCGGGTGAAGGAGTCTGAGAAAGAGCATCCGGGGATTGGGTATATGCCTGAAGGTGCGTGGGCGAATGTTCTTGGGGCAGGTCCGGCATCCGCGAAGGTCAGGAGGTCGCAACAGAGAATAGCCGCGATCGAGGACGTGTACCACAGGTGAATGGTGTCAGCGATCCGGACAGATCTTTATTTCGCTAACGTCACCATCTGCACACATCCCATACCCCTACGCACCCATCTCATCCGAGAGCATCTCGCTTAACTCGCGTCTCAACAATTCCCCCTCTGAAAAATCCCCCGCGGTCGTTATGATGCGCAGTTCCTGTGCCGATGTGCCCGATGAGATTAAGAGGCGGAGATTGCCCCGTGTGTCAGAGCGCAGCACCTTTGCAGCAGTCTTTCCTCCGGCAGCACCCTTGACGCTGATGACCGTGGGAATAATCCGTTTTACCTTCGGATGCCATGCTATGGTCTCTGCTGCCTTCCTTCCGGTTCTGCCGCCGATTATGGTGGTGTGCGATCCGCCGAGTTTAGTCTGGGACATAACATTATATTGTATAATATCGCATATCAAGAAACCCCGCACGATCATGTCCTGGCTTTCGCTTAATCCTTCCTCATGCGCCTGTTGATCAGCACAGCCGCCAGACACGCGAAGGTTGCAAGAATGCCAGCAACCCCTGGCTCCCTGCGCACAGGAGTTTTCGCAGTCTCAACAGTTATCGGTCCCGCCAGTGCTGATATCAATGACTGACGCACTTGCAGGCGTCCTTTCTGCTTCGGACTTGATCTTTTCAGCGGCGGCGCCGATTGGCTTGGTTCCATCCATGGTCAATATCGGCATAGTAGAGACACTTATCGCCGCGTATTGCGCGAGGTCAACAAACTCGACCTTCACGCGCACAACGCTATTCGCAGTCTCATTCTACTATATATCATGGCTGGATCTACCATCTTTGGGCTTGCCAGAAAATAACCTGTTAAAATTCGTATCATCCGCCCATCTATCCATCCGTGATAAAATTGGCAAATGGTACGTGTTTAGTTGAGGTGGAAAAACCACGAGATTACTCGATTTTCGGTGAAACATAACTCACGTCCCAAAAGGTGTCACGCGGGTACGACGTGTTCCATCCTTTTCAAATGTCTATTCTTCAATCGCGCCGTTATCATTGGCAATTCTGCATGTGTTCTGTGACGATAAAAGGACAGGCTATTTCAATTCGCCGAAAGTCAGGAGATTACACGAGATTGATAGAAATCTTGTGGAAATCCGTGTAATCTCGTGATTAGCTAAACACATACATAGTTCCTACCACGAGTTACTCAAGCTGTACTTTTGCTACTTTATTGTTCGATGAGCACTTACTTTAACATTGAAATCGTTTAACTCGATCATGTAGGTGGTGTTCAGTCTTTCGGCATCCACCTCTATCATAGCCTCCCGTACTACCACCGCCCCTTCGACACCGTTTACCTTCCAGTCATTTCTTATCAGGGTAATATGTATATGCGCCTGTCGTACCTACCAGTATTACTACCAGCACCATTGATTATTATCGGTCTACCCGGGTTTCATCACGACCATTCCAACGCTATATCTACACTCAGCACAATATAATGATGACGAAACCTTTATGCAATCGCAGGCTACAGAGGACAAGATATGATGATGAAATTGGAGGAACAGTAGATGGCAACCGGACCGAGATACCGGGTACCATTCAGACGGCGCAGAGAAGGCAGAACAAATTATCACAAGCGCCTTAAACTGCTGTTATCAAAGAAACCACGTATGGTGGTGCGCAAAAGCACGCGGCACATTAGACTACAACTCACAATCCCCGAAAGAGAGGGTGACATGATCCTCTCGTCTGCTACATCGATTGAACTTGGTAAGTATGGTTATTCAGGATCGACAGGAAACAGTACTGCAGCATACCTTGCCGGGCTATTGTTCGGGTATCGCACCATCAGCAAAGGATTTACAGAGGGTGTGCTTGATATGGGACTTCATGCATCCACTCCAGGATCTCGGGTATATGCCGCGCTTCGTGGCGCGGTCGATGCAGGCATGGACATCCCACATGATCCGGTGATATTCCCATCAGATGATCGGATTCGTGGCGAATTGGTGGCAGCATATAGGGACGTTGACCTGCCATCGATCTTTGAGGCGACGAAGGCACAGATCACATCCGAGTTCGGAGGTGCATAAATGGAACAAGAATGGATACCGCAGACCAAACTCGGCACTCTCGTCCGCGAGGGAAAGCTTACCGATATCGACGCGGTCTTAAACTCGGGACTTCCACTCAGGGAGGTTGAGGTTATCGAGATGCTGCTTCCCGACCTTGAGGAGGAGGTGCTGGATGTGAATATGGTGCAGCGTATGACCGACTCAGGGCGGAGAGTCAAGTTCAGGGCTGTATCGATCGTCGGGAACAAGGACGGGTATATCGGGTTCGGACAGGGCAGAGACAGGCAGGCAGGACCTGCGATACGCAAGTCGATCGCCAATGCGAAACTGCACCTGACCGGGATCAAACGTGGCTGTGGGTCATGGGAGTGTGGCTGTGATGATCCGCATTCGGTGCCGTTTCAGGTTGTCGGAAGGGCCGGCAGCGTTGGCATCGAACTGAAACCTGCACCTAGAGGACTTGGAATCGCATCAGGAGCGACTGCAAAGAAGGTTCTCGAGATGGCTGGCATCAAGGATGTCTGGACCAGGTCATGGGGTCTAACCAGAACCACGCTTAACTTTGCAAAGGCGACGTACACCGCGCTGAAACAGACCAATACGATGCGCACCGGGGGTAGATGATGTACGCGGTCGTCAGGCTTCGCGGAGATGTGCGGGTGCGCCCTGAGATACAGGACACCTTAAAAATGCTCCGGTTGCACAGTGTCAACCACTGTGTAGTCATAGATGAGACCCCGCATTACGAGGGGATGGTCATGAAGACTAAGGACTATGTCGCATGGGGAACTGCAGACGCAGAATCGCTTGCAACTCTCTTATCCCTCAGAGGAAGGATCGAGGGCGGAGAAAGACTCACGCAGGAATATATGGACAAATGCGAACTCGGTTCCGTATCTGACTTCGCAGAGAAAGTCTGTAGCGGTGATGCAAAGCTTGCAGACATCCCGAAACTAAAGCCGGTCTTCAGACTGCACCCGCCGCGCAAAGGACATAAAGGCATCAAGAAGACCGTTGTCGAGGGCGGCGAACTTGGATTTCACGAGGATATCAGTGCGCTGCTTAAGAAGATGCGGTGATGCGACGACAAGTTAACAGATGCAGTAGAACTCTCAATTGTTTGATTGTACGGGTTTGGGTGTAGCCAACCAATCTCTCCGGTGGCTTCATCGAGAAGTTGCTTCCTCCATCCCGGTACTGCTTCCGAGTTTTTGAAAATGAGACTCTGAGAATCCTATTAATATCAATCTGGATATTTAAGTCATCTATCGACTACTTTAATTGGAAAATAACTCCAGTTCGGTTCCTTTGGGGATGCTATGTGCTCACCGAACAATAAAATAGTAAAAGTACCTGCTCGAGTAACTCGTGGTATGAACCACAAAATTACACGGATTTTCACAAGATTTCTGTGTTAATCTTG
>DAOUXE010000257.1 GCA_030666765.1 Methanosarcinales archaeon | reverse complement strand
GCGGTTAAATTCCCGGTTTGGTTACAGTACTCCCCTCATTCTGGGTAGTTCCTGCACAGTGAAGTCCCCTGATAGTGGTTTTAGGTACTTGAGTAGTTACGATCTTTTGTAAGGGATTGCCACGAATTCCGCGCCCCTTCCTGCCTGCCAAAACTCTTTAATAACCAGTCTCGCATAGTCCCACTCATGAAGATACTACTCATCGGCAGTGGCGGCAGAGAGCATGTGATCGCAGACGCGGTCGCACGCAGCAGACAAGATCCCAAGCTCTATGCGGTGATGAGCAGAAAGAATCCCGGAACCGCGGCATTGTGCAAGGACTTCCTCATCGCAGACGAGAGCGTGGACGCAGTCATCCCGTACGCGAGATCGATGGGGATTGATGTTGCAGTAATCGGTCCTGAAGCGCCGCTTGCGCTTGGGCTTGCCGATGCGCTCGAAGATGAGGGTATCCCGTGTCTCGGACCGCGGCTTGCTCCGGCGCAGATCGAACTTGACAAGGCATGGGCCCGGATGTTTATGCGAAGGCACGGGATTAGCGGGTGTCCAGCGTTCGAGGTCTTCGAGGCGGGAGATTTCGAGGGTGCGCACGCGTTTATCGATAAACTCGGCGATGTCGCTGTAAAGCCAACCGGCCTTACAGGCGGAAAGGGTGTCAAGGTGATGGGCGATCACTTCGAGATCGGGGGCGCAAAAGAGTACACATCCGAACTTCTAAGCACCGGATCGGTCGTTATTGAGGAGAATTTGAAGGGCGAAGAGTTTACTGTGCAGGCATTTTCAGATGGAAAGACGCTTGCGTTTGCGCCTGCTGTACAGGATCATAAACGCGCTTACGATGGGGATAAGGGCCCGAATACCGGCGGCATGGGTTCTTACACAGACGCAGGAGATATCCTTCCGTTTATGCGCGAAGAGGATTACGAGGAAGCAAAGGCGATCATGCGCGATACCATAAAGGGCATCAAAGAGGATGTCGGTGCGTACAAAGGCATACTGTATGGTCAGTTCATGATAACATCGAAAGGGATCAAGGTAATTGAATTTAACGCACGGTTCGGTGATCCCGAGGTGATGAACGTCCTCCCGCTGCTCCGCACCGATTTCGTAGACATCCTCTCAGCGGTTGCAGATGAGACGCTCTCTGATCTGGATATCGAATTTACACGCCTTGCAACCGTCTGCAAGTATGCGGTTCCAGCAGGTTATCCTGAAAATCCTGTAAAAGACACTGTTGTCGAGATAGGTGATATCGGAGATGCCACATTCTTCTATTCGAGCGTGTACGAGCAGGACGGGGTCGTGTACACCACCGGATCACGCGCGATTGCCGTTGTTGGGGCGGCACAGACGATAGCGGAGGCAGAGAAGATCGCATCTCACGGGCTTACCGGAATACATGGCGATCTGGTTGCGAGATCCGATATCGGGACTGCGGCACTGATCGATAAGCGGATCCGGCACGCAGCGATATTGCGCGGTTCATGATACTGCGGCATTAACATTCTCAAGACGGAGCATCGATGTCTCCGACATTAATCGAGTTCCTCGCATTCGGGTTTTCAATCGGACTCACAGGCGCGGCCGTGCCGGGACCCATGCTCTTTGCAACGATTAATGCATCGCTCCGGCGGGGCTGGACTACCGGTCCCGAGATCGTGATTGGACATGCGCTTGTAGAGGTCGCGGTCTGCGCCCTGATCGTTCTCGGGTTCACGATCGCAACCGATGCGGTCTTCCGAATAGTATCGATAGCAGGAGGCGGGGCTCTTGTAGTTTTTGGGGCGATGACGCTTAACTCGTCGAAGGATGCAACGTTTGACGTGGGTGGAAGTGGTGCAGGGGGCGCTGTCACCGCAGGCGTTCTGACATCGGTTTCAAACCCGTACTTCCTGATCTGGTGGCTCACCATCGGAAACGCAATGGTGATGGATGGGCTTGCGATCAACGTTACTGCGGCTGTACTCTTCGTTATCGGGCACTGGATCGCTGATCTGGCATGGTACACTCTCGTTTCGGTATCGTCAAGCAGAGGAAAGCGGGCGATGTCTGACCGCACCTATAGGCGGATGCTTGTCGGATGCGGCGGCTTTCTCGTCTGCTTCGGGATGTACTATCTGGCAGGGGTGTTTGTGTGAGATCGTGCATCACGTATTGCATCATGCAGGAGTGTTCATACCCGTCCACGCGCATGTTCAACCACATGCCCGAGCTCTGGTGCGATAATCCCGATCCCGAGTCTGACGGCATTTGGTGATCCCGGCATGCAAAAGACCGCTCGCCCCTGAATGATCCCTGCAATAGCTCTCGTCAGCATCGCTGCGTATCCGATCTCATCCATGCTCTCCCGACGGAATATCTCTCCGAATCCGGGAATCTCCTTCTCAAGGAGAGGACTTACAGCCTCGATCGTAACATCACTTGGCGCAAGCCCTGTTCCGCCTGTTGTGATGATGGCATCCGTATCGGGACTTGTGACTGCCCCATCCAGCCATTCCCGGATCAGGCCGGTATCGTCAGGCAGCAGCGAATATCTCACGGTGTGCCCCACATCCCGGAGCGCATCGATGATAATTGCTCCGGATGCATCGTCGGCCTCTGCGGGGTTTCGTGCGTCCTCGTGATCGCGATATCGCGACGAACTGATCGTTGCAAACCCGATTGTGTATCCACGCTTCGTATGCGACTTGTGTTCATCAGACGTGTTCATGAGTGCACACTTCGTCCATCAACCGATATATTCTTTGGCAGAAGCGCGGAAAGTAGATGCCATGCAGGAATTGAACCTGCATTCACATTCCGCAGAATTTATCCAAAACGAACACGAGTGGCCCCCAATTTCTGCTAACATACTCAACATAATCTTTGACACGATCGTACCACTGATGTCCTGTTTTTGAATGCCCTTCACCCCCCACAATCTCAAGCAGGATCTTAACCGGCACAATCTTAGTCTC
>DAOUXE010000089.1 GCA_030666765.1 Methanosarcinales archaeon | reverse complement strand
TGAAAATGATGTGGGATTGAGGTATAATGTTCGGCTATCACTAGATTTTTGAACAGTGCCAAACTCTGTGCCCACGCTTACCCCAGTGATGCTGGATCAATAGATTTTTAGACCGTGCTGCAAATTACAGACCATGAAAACCCATCTGATAGCCGGAACCTGCGATATCGCAGACATCAACGGATTCCTCCAAACACTCAAAGGTATCGCATCCGGATACGGCATCACGGTTCAGGCGATCGATGCCAGTAAAACCGCAGGCAATGAACATATCCTCGCAGCAGCAGAGAAAGCGGTCCGGGCGGTGCAGCACCGCGACAACATCTCTGATGACCTCGGTATTGAGATACTGCTCTACGCATCCGGGAACCGCCAGATCAAGAAGGCATTATCGATGGGTGTTAGAAACGGGAGGAACAAGATCGTATTCGTCGTAGTCGGGGATGAGATACCGGATGGGGCGATACGCGAACTTGAAAACCTCGTTTTGGCGGCGGATGTGACTGGATATGCACGCGAGAAACGGGCTGCGATCACAGCCCTTTTCGGCATTACCGAGACTGAAATTGCAGCGGTTGGTGAAGAGAAGATCCCACAACTTGTGCTCGAGCGGGTGGCGCTTATGGGGCTCTGGAAATGACCTGCTATTGCCGACGCTATACTTTAATCAACGATGGGACCGCTGCGATTTGAACGCAGGTGTCGGCGTCCCGGACGCCGAAGGATGGACCAAGCTACCTCACGGTCCCTCTGTGATAATCAATAATATGGCGAGAACGCATCAACCAGTTCGACATGGGCCAAGAACATTCTCCGACAGCAGTACCGCTCGATTCCAAGATCATCCATAACCTTTGCCGGATCTTCCAGTTCTGTGCGCTTCTTGTACTCCACCCATGCGCTAGATACGACCTTTCCGCAGGTGAAACAACGAACAGGAATCATAAATGATCACCGGTAAGACTTCTGTCTCCGCGCTCTGGCACCGCGACCGCCAAACTTCTTTGACTCCTTGGCTCTAGGATCGCTGACCAGCAGATTCCGGTCATAATCGATGAACGTCTGTTTGAGTGATGGGTCGTTCGTCCATGCCAGGAGTCCGCGAGCGATCGCTGTTCTTCCGGCATCCGCCTGCCCCATGATGCCACCGCCGCGTATATCGACACGGATATCTATGCCATTGGTAACCTCGCCAGCGAGCATGAGTGGCTCCTGCATCTTGAGTCTCGCAAGTTCCGGCTCCCAGATCTCAAGCGGCTTCTTGTTAATGCGTACCCGTCCCCTGCCTTCCGAGATGGTTGCGCGGGCAACTGCGGTCTTCTTCTTGCCTGATGAATTGATGACACTGTTCATTTGATATTGGTATTTCCGGTTACGTGATATAAAGATATCCCATGTACACTGGGGCGATCCAACCTACCGTGGCAACTTTACACCCCGGCAGCACGATGCGGAGAACTGTTCCGGCGCCGACCCCACCCTCGACCCGGATTATGCTGCCATGCGCCTAGACGATGCCTTTCATGATAGATAGACCAAGCCCTGAGGTGCCTGCATGTGTGCCGCATCAAACCTTCCAATTCATAAAACGGTATAATGATATTATCAAGTTCGCTTTCGGGGATGCCGATACCGGTATCGCTGACATGGATATGCACATCGCCCACCTGGTACTCGGCAGTGATCTCGATGGTTATGGGTTCCGGGGTGAATCGTGCCGCAGCGCATATCAAAAGAGTGTACGATCTATTGACCCTTTCCATATGCTCTTTCGAATCGGCAAGTGATTTTATGAGCCGGACAGCCTCATCCACTAGATATGTGGGCGATGTGTTCTCTTTCATGATATGTAAGGTCTTTGGCATCTCGCGTTGCAGTGACCAAAACCCCGAAGACTTGCAACTACTCAGGTACCTGAAACAACTGTCAGAGGACTTCACTATGCAGAAACTACCTGAGATGTGGGTGTACTGCATCGGTGTTTGGTTAAGGAGGGACAACAACCCCCAAACACGAGCATTCCGGTAACAGTAGGCACTTCTCAGGTCATCTGCATACAGCCGATAAAAGATGTGAAATTGCGTATTATTTTTTGTATCTGATTAGTTTTATTTCCCATGTTTTGCCAAAGATATGTCCGCATAGCGTGCTTTAATTGACCAAAAACGCGAGATACACAATTGAACGAATCGCTTATGCGCGCGAAATGGTGATTGAGTAGAACATGCTCGTGTAATCCCGTGGTTTTATACGTGGACGCCCCCACTACACTTAAGTAAGTACGCTTGGGTAAAGATAGTAGAGAGATGCTAAGCGCAGGTGGATCTCATGGGTCCTTAACCGAACACATATAGGGGGTACTGCAACCAAACCGGGAATTTAACCGCAGAGTGCGCGGAGTGGAAATAAACGGTTAAATGCTTCTAGAGTTCCTCTGCACACTCTGCGGTTATTTTTCTTGCCAGAAATGTACATAATCATAATCGGGCGACCAATCAACATACCTGAGTGGTTACTTTTTAAGTTCTTCTCCGCGCTGTTTGGGGGCATAAGATGGAATCTAGCAATAAGTATATAATTATAGCTGTATATATAATAATATAATATATAGCTTATGTAATATTTCCACGAGGGTCGTATGTAGTAATACGATTGTGTCAAGTGTATTGGTCAGAACATTTCACAGTGGCACGTGGTCGAATTTGCAGAGAGGAGTTGCGGGATTGGAATGGTTGGTTGGCTAATAATACCCCAAAGCTCCGTATAGAATGGGTTGTGAGGCGCTTGAGCGGTATGAAGGGAAACTTTCTTGTACCGTTCTGAGACGAGGAGAGGCAGGTAACCACCCCGTACTTGGTCAGCGATAAAATCAGCACCATAAGATCATGAGTGGCAACGAATGACGCGAATTACACGAATTTGGTTGCCACAAAATCAGAGTGTTTTCACTGAATATTCCGATTGTGTCCGTAATTGGGATGCTTACTTTTACACGGCCTCTAAAGCCACAACCACCCCACCCCACGACTCATAAAACCTGTGTAATATCCCCAAGGCGCCCCCCCAACTTCACTCAGCCGTCCACACATACCAACATTCACAACAACCTTCTCTACTCCGCGATTCCACACGCCAATTTTCATTCAAATCCAAATCAAGAACTCACATTACACAAACCAGTGAATGCGGGGGAAGGGATTCGAACCCGTGAACTCCTTCAAGAACAGATCTTGAGTCTGCCGCCGTTGACCGCTTGGCTACCCCCGCACAACGATCGCAAAGGCAAAGGATCTTTCCGCTGCAATATCATTTAAAGGTGTCGATCGTGCAAACCGGATGCTGCCCACACCTTTAATATACTGTACCGCAAGCCAGATCATAATGAACCTTGAGGCAATCGCGTCAGAGATCAGGAACTTCGAAGGAGTGACTCGGAAAAAGTCGATCGCGGACATCGCAGAGATCCTTGGGACCGTGCGATCCGAGTACACGGACTGCATCGCGGACATCGGCGATGACGCTGCAATAATCGACATCGGTGGGGACGATGTTCTGCTATTTGCCGCGGACGGGATATGGAGTGCGATGCTAGGGGATCCATGGTGGGCGGGATACGGCGCAGTCCTTGTGAACGTAAACGACATCTCCGCGATGGGCGGGCGCCCGATAGGCATGGTCAACATACTCGCAACCGACAACAAAGAGACGTTATCCGAACTGGTCCGCGGGATCAGGGACGGAGTCGCCAAGTTCGGCGTCCCGATGGTCGGAGGGCATCTGCATCCGGACACGCCGTATACCTCAAGCTCGGTTGCCATCATCGGCATCGCAAAGAGGGACGCGGTCATCAGAAGCGACACAGCAGAGGCAGGAGATACAATCGTCTTTGCTTATGATCTCGAAGGCAGGGTAGGGAAGAATTCGATCTATTCATGGGACAGCACAACGATGAAGAGCGCTGCAAGTGTCCGCGAGAAGTTCATGGTCATGCAGACGCTTGGGGAGCGCGGTCTTGTGACGGCTGGAAAGGACATCAGCAACCCCGGCACGATCGGGACACTTGGGATGCTTCTCGAAACCAGCCGAAAGGGCGCAAGTGTGGATATAACAGCGATACCCCGTCCCGGCGGGATTGACTTTGTCCACTGGTTAAAGATATACCCTGCAACCGGCTATGTGGTGACAACGCAAGATGCGGATGAATGTGTGAAGGTCTTTGAAGCCACAGGGCTTGATGCAGCGGTTGCCGGGGTAATCGACGACGGACCGCGCCTCGATATATATGAAGGTGATGATAGGGTCACGGTCTTTGATTTCGGGCGGGATGTGATCACAGGGATCCAGGTGAACTGTGATTGAGCAAAACCATGAAAGAGATAGAGATTCCTCGTTTCAAATAGAGAACCCCCTAACACAACAATACGTAGGGCTTGCCAGAAACTAACCTGTTAAAATTGGTATCATCCGCCCATCTATCCATCCGTGATAAAATCAGCAAAAGGGATTGTGAATGGGGCAAATAAGCAAATTGCACGAATGTCATGGATGCGTAAGTTCGGAGATGGGCGCGGATATGCTGCGCGCGAGAGCGCCTGCTATAACAAGGGATGGCAGGATTGTAATAACGACGGTGCCGATGGAATGGATGCCTTGCGGTCGCAAGTTCAAGCGACAGCAATGAGGCGGAGACAAACCAGATAACTAACTTCCCGTATATGCTAAACCCCATTGCACTCATAATTGATCCGGTTGATATGAATCATTTAGGGGTGACAAGACGGCCACACAATCCTGTGTCGATGACCCCCCCGCTCATGTGAGAGTTTATATGATGCGAATTCTAATCTATCGCGCATGGGACAAAGAGAAGGTTTTGATGTGCTCGGTACTTGGTTTTGTTACCAAATGCAAAAAAAATGCGATTGCACTGGCTACGAACTCAAGTGAGGGGTTTTGGTGACTTCGGTGATAGTGCGCTGAAGAAAAAAAAGTAATATCTAATTATTCTAATATATGGAGTTAAATAACAATGAAAACAGAGAAGTTCGTTTTGGATCCTGTAACTGAGGCGATGCACAAGAGAGCAAAGGAGCTTGGAATCAGGACCGTCTGGGAGCGATATAAAGAGAACCATGCCCGTTCAAAGGATGCACCATTTCAGGCAACCTGTACGACCTGTCAGCAGGGACCCTGTGTCAACGTGAAGCGGACAGGTGTCTGTGGAATGAACAAAGATGTCATCATCGCAAAGAATCTCGTATCAGAGACAACGATCGGTGCATCAGCGCATGTAGGGCATGCACGGAGAATCGCAAATATCTTAAAGGGTATAGGGGATGGATCAGTAAGCGGATACCCGATCGTCGATCATGAGAAGCTTGATCGTGTGTACAAAGGTCTCGGATTGGATGGGGCCAAGACTGATCGCGAGAAAGCTGCCGGGATTGCAGATGCAATCATGGATGACTTATCGAAGCTGAACAGTGTCCCGAAGATGCTGCTCTTTAAAGCATCGGAGGAGCGTAGGAAACTCTGGGAGGGGGAAACGATACTCATCGATGGTGGATGTCCTGAGATTATGGAGGCACAAAACCGGATCGCAATGGGTATGGATCATGATATGGAAAACTTGCTTCTTGGAGCGTGTCGATTGGGGCTTGTGGATGCCTACTGCGGGATGCATCCTGCGACAACGGTTCAGGATATTCTCCTTGGCGTTCCGAAGGTTGGGCAGGTAAAGACGAACCTTAC
>DAOUXE010000047.1 GCA_030666765.1 Methanosarcinales archaeon | reverse complement strand
TAATAGACTTGTTGCGATATAAAATTCTATGAAATGCTGCCTTCTAAGGCGTCCATTACTCTGCGCATATTGCTCCTTTTCACGAATATCCATTCTCCGGGCTTTTCCAAGTTATTCCGCAACAGGTCTAATAAAAAAACGTGCATGACCTGGCTATCGCAGTGCTTATACTGTCGATGAAAAAGCGGTTTTCAGAACTGTGGCTGCCGCCACTGTTTTTGAGAGTTTTACGTACCAAGTCTCGTTTTCACTGGAGTTTTCGATTGTGTCGAGGTGATGTTATTGCTGCTGACCCGGTCACGTCATGGCAACCCTCTGCAGGAGCCGCCTCCCACCCCCGTCTCGCCTTCACATCAGATAGCATCGGCATGACCCGGTCGATTCTCTCCCGCGCCCGCTTAAGCAGAGAAGGATCGATGACGGGCATCGCAGGTACTGGAGCCACCTCACGCGCTGGCGCCGGCGAAACAACCACATGCGATCGATCAAGGTACATCCGCTTCCCGGAGATAATGCTCTTTATCCCGCGCTCCCACTCTTCACCCCACGCAGTATCGCATAGGGGCGTATGCGCGACGCTGGTTCGATCAACCGCGATTGCATCGAGCCAACATGCGCGTTCACATGCGCCGCAGAAGGTGCACCGGTCTGCTGATACACCAATCTTTCCATCATCGGGAATGTACCAGGCATTCGCAGGGCAGACATTGAAGCACGCATGGCATCCAAGAGGATCGCATCTTATAAGATGGTTCTCGATCAGCCGGATTCCACCTTCGAACGGCTTGAAAATGTCGATAGCATCATAAGGGCAGACGCTTTTGCACCAGCCACATGCAACGCAGTTCTCATTGACCGATAGCGTGCCTGATACGCGGGGCGCAGCCACCTCTCGCGTGCCGGTGACCTTTATAGCGTCTTCAGGGCAGATATCTTCGCAGAGCACGCAGTAATCACAAGCCGCCTCATCGATTAAGATGTTTTCGAACGGTACTACAAGTGTCGACGGTGGAGATGTTTTCGGATCGACAGGCGTTATTTCACCCTTATCTTTTGGAATCAGGATGAACGCATCGCAGAAGTATGCGCAGATGCCGCAGAAGTTGCACTTCCCCCTATCAATGCTAATCTCGCCGGTTGCGCCCTCCTTGAGCGGTGCGATCTCCTCCTTCTTCGGGAATGTGTACTCGACTGTGATCGCATCCGAACTGCATACCTGCTCGCAGAGGCTGCACGGGAGGCAGGACTCATTTGGCTGTGCCTTTGGATCGATGTGGGGATAGCAGTCCCGTTTTACGGAGTTTTTCCCATCGATATCCATTTTAACTGCTTTTGTCGGGCAGAATGCGGCACACATCCCGCAAAATGAGCATTTATCCGGATCCATTAGCACAGGCGGCACATCCAGACCTGTTCCGATGGCGCACATATCTCCGAGTTCGAGCGCATCCGTGGGGCAGAGATCGACACAGATGCCGCAGCCGCAGCACCGCTTGTAATCATAATCGATCCTCGTTGTGGTGTCACCGGTACGCTTTGTGTAGATGATGTGAGAATCTGTAACTGTTTGCGAAACCTCTGGCTGTGACAACATCGTTACAGCATATCTTTCCTTGCGATGATCTTCTTTTCTGCTCGCAGTTCCTTGACGTAAATCCTGCCTGTAACCTCGATGTTACCTGCCGCACCAACGATTCCGGCTCTGATGTTCGGTCTGAGCATGACATCTCCGCCTGCTGTGATATTTCCGCCGATCATGGCGTGATCAAGCACGGTGCAGTTCTGCTTTGTTGTAACACCCCCATCGACCGTCGAATGTGCGCCGATGATCACATTTGCTGCACGCACCGAGCCCTTAATTGCAACATATTTCCTCAGTTCAAGAGACCCTGTAACGATCAGGTCGCTCCAGAAATCGGTGTTGTCACCAACGATCAGATTGCCTTTAAGATACACAGGCTCGTCAAAAAAAGACGACCCGTCGATGATAAAAGTATTGGAATCCTTGTGCCGCTTTATGAAATTGGTCTCCATGTTAGAAGGTTATCAAGTATGAATCAATATAAAAGTTTCTGGTTCTAACAGATTCTGTGGTTTTCAACAGACACCGAAAGAAAACAGCAGAACCAGGAAATTTATTGAGAAGTGTATGGCGCACATACGGAAGTGGATTAGAGTGAATAAAGATCCGGATTTATATACTGACACTTTATTTATAACCTGGTGTAGTATATTGGTGTTGTATCATGTATTCGCGTATCTCAATTTTCAGTGAAACGTAAATCATAGCCCAAAAGGTGTTGCGCAGGTATGGCACGTTACGCTCCTTTCAAACGTCTATTCTTCAATCGCGTCGTTATCATTGGCAATTCTACATATGTTCTTTAACGATAAAAGGACAGGCCATTTCAATTCACCGAAAGTCGTGGTGTATGAGCGACTGTTCCTTAATTGGAAAAATTCATCCACATCCCATCAGACACTTTTTAATTTGTTCTGGTCGGTTGAAAAACTGGATGCCAACCCGTAAGATACGGATACTATTAGATGGGCGTAATCAGTGAAATCGGTGTTAATCTGTGGATAAAAGTTTTATTTGCAGCAGATTAACGCATATTACGCGGATTGATGCTGTAAATGGCTTTTCAGATCGATGGTGCTCCTATTCCAGCAGTTGGGATCGCGTAAGACAATCCTACGTTCCCAGAAAATAATAAAAAAATGATAAAAAGACTCAAACACGATGTGCCCACAGCCCCTGATAATTTACTCACGGCGCCGATAGAAGCACAGCATCCCCTACCATAACACCGAGATCGGATGCGATCACCGGACACTTCGCCAGGAGCAGAAAGAAGATGTTGCCTGCTTCATCGCTTAATGTCTCGTAGTTTCCTTGCCCTTTGCTGATGATCACATCCGCAGATCGATAGATCTCGACAAATTCCGGATCGCACCGTTCAAGAATCGTCCCCGGCGTGTCCGATGTCGTCACGATCTCCGCGATGGAATCAATTCCGCAGAAGATAGCATCGTCTATGGTCGCATCGTTGATTATTGGCTTATTCTTTACAGCATACACGACATCCGTGTAATCTATTATCTCTTCGATGAGTATCCGGTCGAAAGCTACCTCTCCGGCATTATCTGCAAGATACAGTATGCTCTCTGAGTCTTCAAGCGATTCCACAAACAAAGGGTAGTCATTTATCGCAAATTCCTTTGTCAGCACATCCCTTATCGTTTCTTTGACATCGAACTGGATATCCGCACCAAAATCAATGATATTTCCAGCAATCGCAAGTTTCACCGAGGTGAATAGTCGATCATCCGATTTATCTACGATATCTTTCAGATATGGATACATCCTCATCCCGATCTGGTTGTATTCCATTTTAAGATTTTTATACGGATCGTCGCACCCGGTAATGTCATCTACTATGGAATATATGGTACGCGCGATGAGGGGAGGGACATAATCGACCGGGGTGCCCAGTAACTCCTTCATCACCGATTTCAGCACCTTCTCCTGCACTGCCTGATCATCAGTTACCACCCTTGTAGCATTGAGCGACTGTTTCAGGAGGCAGGGAATGCATTCGAGATGCGCTTTCATCGTATCTCCATGATCTCTTTCAGTCTCGCGATCGCATCTTTCTCGGCAGATCCACCGCATCTCTGCACGATCCTGTCGTAATGCCTGATCAGATCGAGATATTGTGCGTCGCCGTTTAGACGGTACCGTGTTGCATGCACGAGTGCCTCTATCACTGAATTTGCACCTCTGTTTATACAAAAAATCGGTTTATCACGAATCATTCCACATATCGGTGTTAATTCAAACATATTATCCTTCGACTGGCTGCATTCAAATAAAATCCACGCACTCGCACGTTTCAGCACCGGATAGTCCATACCACCAGGGTATTCGAATGCTTCCGGATCCGGATCTCCGAATGTGCACTCCACATACATCACCGGGTCGTGGATGATGTTTGCAACGATATTCCCAGTTCCGGCAGCGTTCTGCCGCGTATGCGATCCGGAGAAGAGTTGCACGCATAACCTGTCGCGATCCCTGATGATTCCGATGGGCGCAGCATTCGGAGTGCCTGCGTCCGATCTCGTTGTTGCGATGACCTCTGAGATCCCGTCGAGGATTCCGAAGTCGGCTGGGTCTGGTCTGTCCATATTCTCCGATCCTGTCCTGGTCATGTTTTGGTCCTGCTTACGAAAGCGTTTCAGGTATTTCAGGTGTTATGTGTTTCAGGTGTTACGTATGTTCTGAAAGCGTTATGTGCAATACATCTCTATGATGTTATATGACTATCTCAGTTATCGCTTGCCCGGAGCGGTCAAAGATCGGCATCATGCAGGTCAAAGACTTCCGGAAGACCCCCATCTTCTGTGGCACGCTCACACTTGCGAAAACCGGGAAGGGGGTGCGTCCGCAGAAGTTTATGTCAAAAAACCGCTTCAAAAAACCATCCGAAGTAATCGAGATGCTGAGAAGCGCAGACCTGATACTGCTTGCACCTGGGGACTTAAAGACCGCGCGGGAGTTTGTAGAGATGCTGAAAGGTTACCAACTCTCATGCAGATCGGTTCGTCTCTGCCGTTACTGCTTGCTTGAAAATAAGTTCACTCCAATAGATAAACGGTCGATTAAGTCTCGGAACGAGATGCTATGCCCGGATTGTGCGCTTGGGGAACTGCACAGGGAACTTGCCCACAGGAAACTCGGGGAAGCCGGTCTCGAACGGATCGAGAAGACGCTTCTTAGAACGCGGGACCTCGACCGCGTCTTTGGGATGCTTGACCCTGAGCGCCTCGACCATGACCTCACACTGTACAGCACGATTGCAGCAACAAAACCTACTGACATAGCGCCTGTAAAGATAAGCGATCTACCACTTCCCGGTCGGTTTGGAAAACTGCTTTCTGGAAAAATAAAGGAACTGCTCCCTGTTCAAGCACTCTCGGTCGAGAACGGTCTTCTTAAAGGTACGAGCCAGTTGGTTATCTCAGAGACCGCGACAGGAAAGACGCTGATCGGCGAACTTGCAGGGATAAAGAACCTCCTGGAAGGGCGGGGGAACTTCCTCTTCGTAGTTCCGCTGGTTGCGCTTGCAAACCAGAAGGAGGATGACTTTAGAGAGCGTTACATCTCGCTAGGGATCACAACGGTGCTGCAGGTTGGGGTGAGCCGGATAATGCATGAAAAGAGGAAGAAGAAGTCACTGGCGGCTTCTAACGCGATCTGGGTTGGCACTTATGAGGGCGTGGATTACCTGCTCAGGGCAGGGAAGGCTGGCAGGCTCGGGAAGATTGGCACCGTCGTCATTGATGAGGTGCATACGCTTGCAGACGAGGAGCGCGGGCACCGGCTGGACGGCTTGATAGCGCGGTTAAAGCACATCGCTCCGGATGCACAGTTCCTGTTCCTGTCAGCGACCGTCGGCGATCCGAAATCGCTCCTGAAAAAACTCTCCCGAAAAGGTTCGGGAAAACAAGGTTCAACGAAACCCGGCGGAAGACTGGTCAGGTACGAGGAGAGACCTGTGCCGCTCGAGCTGCACCTCCTCTTTGCAGGGGAACGGGACAAGGTGCGGATCATCGACCGACTGGCACGACAGGAATGGGGCACGAAGTCATCGAAGGGCTATCGCGGGCAGACGATCGTCTTTACAAACTCGCGGCAGCGGTGCCACGGACTTGCAAAATCCCTCCGGATCAATGCAGCCGCGTACCACGCTGGTCTTTCGCAGAAGGAGCGAAGACGCATAACGCGGGCATTCGCAGACGGCAAACTCGAGGTCGTCGTTACAACCGCGGCACTCGCGGCAGGTGTCGATTTCCCTGCCTCTCAGGTGATATTCGAGTCGCTTGCCATGGGCATCGACTGGCTGACCGGACATGCGTTTCACCAGATGCTCGGGCGGGCTGGAAGACCCGATTACCACGATCTCGGGAAGGTCGTCTTGCTTGCTGAGCCTGACAGAAAATATCACGGCGGCTCAGAGACTGAGGATGAGATCGCATTCAAGCTCCTCCAGCACGAGATCGAACCTGTCGATGTCCTGTATGAGGAGCCAGCGCAGATGGAGGAACTGCTCGCATCATCCGCACTCGCACGGAACAAGGAGGAACTGCATCAGCTAAACGATCTCCTGATCGGAGGTGGTGATTTCGAATATCTCTTCGGAAGACTGGTCAAGTACGGGCTCCTGACGCGTTCTGCCACGCCAACAGAGTTTGGTGGAATCGTTGCAACACACTTCTTGAGCGTAGAGCAGGCGTTCCTGATTCGAGATGCGATCGAGAAGGATGCTTCGCCGCTCGATACTGCGGTATCGCTCGAGACGTTCGGTTCGGTCTATTTCAAGAATGCTGCAAGGATCTCTGCCGCCTTAAAGATGCACATTCCCTCAAGGGTTTTTCAGGGTGCGGCGTACGACATCGTCTTTTCAGGAGACGGTGTTTCCGCTCTCGATGGAGACATCCGCGAACAGATTCTCGCATTCATCACTGACTTCATGGTCTGCAAGCACAAGGATGCGCCGCACTGCGGATGCGCTGAACTTGCTTTCTCGAAGCGGTTGGTTGAGATGAGATGTGAGGGGATGGATCCCGGGGGAATCGTGCGCGGGATCGGTGATTATGGGATCTATGCTTATGCAGGCGACGTTCTTGAGTACCTGGACCATGTCGCACGCAATCTTGAGGCGATCGAGATGATTGCACGGGTGTTTGGGAACGAGGCGGTCGGGCAGGATGCAAGGAGGGTCCGGAAGGCGGTGGAGGGGTGATTGGTGGTTACTTCTTAGATTTGGGATTATTCCAGAGGTCTGCGGCAACACCTGTATGAAACTGTCTAATGGGGGCGTGGGGTGGGGGCGTTAGTTATATATATATTATGGCAGCACTGGTTGTGATTATATGATACGATGCGGCATACTATGCAACGGCGAGATGCGTGGTATGGAGTCGCTATGTGTAGGATCTGGACTTAAGTCCGGGGTTTGGGTGACTTATACCTGAGTTTGAAAGATCCTTTCTTCCGTACCACTTTTGATCGTCCATAGTTGTCTCTTGTTGTTGGTTTACCTTGAGTCGGATCTTTAAATTTGTTGCCACTAACGCTTTTAAAATAAGTACATACTTAGTAACTACTCAGGTATGTTGATTGGTTGCCCGATTGCGATCATGTATTTTCTGGCAAGAACAATAGGCTCTCTG
>DAOUXE010000171.1 GCA_030666765.1 Methanosarcinales archaeon | reverse complement strand
CTTCTGTTAGAGTTCGAAGATAACGACAAGAAGACACTGACAATTGGCGAGAAATGGGATCTTGAAGGTGGTTTTGCACTCGAAATCATGAGCATCGACGATAACGGAGATAAGGTAATGCTTCAATTGTTCAAGAATAACGTTTCATTGGATATGGAAGTGGCATCAACTGGGGTTATAGATCGACCACAGGAGCGTGTCTACACATACACCACGGACATCGGAGGGGAAGAAAGTATTCCTGTATTTTCCTGCTACGTTGATGCGGTCTTTAAAGGAGATATCAGTTATGCACAACTGATGTATGTCTTCCTGATCGATGATGATGTTCTGGAGATCAAGACCAGTCAGACCTACGGTTCCATGGAAGTGATGACCGCAAGTGCCAACAAAATCGTCCTCGTGAACGACGAGTCCACTATCGATCTGGATCCTGGCACCACCGAGAACATTACGGACAGTATGTACTTCAAGATCGCAGACGACGACACTGCCATCCGGTTCTACCCATTCGTCGAGCGCACCATCTGCGGCGAAGAGCCCACACCACCTGCCACCATCCCAGCCACAGACTCCGATCACGACGGCGTTCCTGATGTATGGGATGCGGATAACAGCACTCCATCAGATTACTGGGTAAACTCAGATGGCATCGGGCGAAAGTGGGGCGACATGAACGGAGACGGTGAGCTCACCTCAGCAGATGCCCTCATGATACTACAGGCTGCGGTCGGAAAAATCGAACTGGACTAGCAACTACTCACCTCCACCGCAAAATTTATTATAAATGGAATTATATTTTTTACAATAATGGTTGCAAATAGAACATTTTGTTTGATGGATAGAGAACATGATGTACATACCTACTCGCTTGCGCGGATCGATGATTTCAACAAGTCCGCGGATTTGGGATATAAGTTCGGTCTGGTGACCACTGATTCGTATCACGCAGCAGCCATGTATCGATCGCGGCTCAAACAGATCGCGTCGAATGATTCGGACTTTGGACGGGTCGATTTCATAGAGGTGTGGACTCTATGATATTGGATGTGGATCCACATAGTATTGACAACGGCACTGCTTGTCTCCCACTGTAGCAGGGCGTTGCTATGCTCTCTTTACGCCCCATCTCACAGCCACCAGCGGCGGGGACCCCGCAGCAGACGTCGATGACGACAACCGTAGCACCTTGCTCGATGCGCTCATGACCCTACAGGCGGCGGGCGGCACGATAGAATTGTGGCCAAGCGCAACACCCGGAATCGATCTGGCACCGAAGCTACCGAAACTCATATATTATCTTGATTGCGTTCATCCATCTCAAAACCATAACCAATCACACATCCACATATCCTTTCCCGCGCAGAAATCTCCCGTGCCCCTTCTTGCCCGCGATCTCGCCATCGTACACAACCTCACCCCGGGACAGAACCAGTTCCGGAAATATCCCTTCTCGCCCCTCAAACGGCGTCCATCCAGCTTTGCTGTGGAGTTGATCGACCGTTATCCTCCGGATGTTGCTCGTATCAACGAGAACAAGGTCTGCATCGTATCCTTCCCTGATCTGCCCCTTGTCATCAAGTCTGAATATCTGCGCCGGCTTTGCACTCATCGTCTCGATCACCCGCGCAAGTGGGATTAAGTTCTGCTTTACGGAATGAAGCATCAGCGGCAGCATAGTCTCGACACCGGGTACGCCTGCCGGCGCATCCCATATCTCAGCACGCTTCTCTTCCTCGGTATGCGGCGCATGATCGGACGCCATGATATCGATGGTGCCGTCGTTCAATGCATTCCAGAGATGCTGCATGCAACGCTTCCGAAGCGGTGGGTTCATCTTCCCGAATGTGCCAAGACGCTCCCAGTCCTTATGATCGAGGAAGAGGTGGTGCGGCGCAACCTCGCAGGTGAACCCCACTTCCTTTTTTCCGTATTTCATGCGCCTGACCACGCCAATCCCTTCTCTCGTGCTCAGGTGGCAGATATGTATGCGCACCGGCACCGGGAGCTCTTCCTGCATCTCAAGCACCTGCTCGATAGCGATCGCCTCACAGATGTTCGGGCGTGCGCGTGAATAGATCTCGGGGCGGCGTATCCTGCGTAACTCCTCAGTGAAATGGCTGCACAGTTCTCCGTTTTCCGCATGGATCGATGCTACCCCCCCAAGTTCTCCAATTGACTTCAGTAGATCGGAAAGTTCGCTATCGCTCACCGATAGATCTCCATCCGCCATGAAAATCTCCCCAAATGCAGTCACGCCAAGAGCCCACAGTTCCCTAAGGTTCGCAGAAGGAACACCGCCGCCGTTGATCCCGAAATCGATGATCGACTTTCGTTTCGCAGATTTCAGTTTGAGGTTGAACGATTTCTTATCTATTGTCGGAGGTGCTGTGTTCGGTTGGTCGATGACCGTGGTCACGCCACCGGCAGCAGCGGCACACGAGCCAGTGTACCAATCCTCCTTGTGCGTGAATCCGGGATCCCGGAAATGGACATGCGCATCGACCACGCCCGGAAGCGTCAGCATCCCTCGAGCATTAATCACCTCTGCGCCGCTGGATATGTGCGCCCCGACCTTTGCAACCTTTAGGATCTTTCCGTCCTCTATCGCGATATTGACGTGCTGAAGTCCGCTATCCAGCAGCACCTTTGCATCCTTGATGATCAGATCTGGCATGGCATCTACCTTTCATGCCCCTGCCAAAGAATATATCGGTTGACAGATTAAGAGAGGGCGGATGAAGAAAGCAGCGAAGATACCGGACTTCTGCACCATGCAGGTGCCGGGGTTCGACAAGATCGGAGTGAAGTGTCTGAAGGCTGTGCCACGATTCGGGGTGTGATGGTATGGTTAATTGGAAGCGCACCCGGCTGGAGTTCACACCCGAAACACACAATCATATCACGAAGCACGGGATTAAGCGATTCGAGGTTGAGGAGGTTTTCAACCACAAGATTATACCGCTAAGGTACGTGACAATAAAGAAACCCGATATATTGTGATTGGCGAGTCGTTTGGAAGGATTCCAATGGTTATCGTTGTGCCATTATCGGGTAACCGAGTTCGCGTAATTACTGCTTATGAACCGTCTGATGGGCACAAAAAGGTTTATAGGGGGAAACACAAGAAGTAACAATCATGCGGCATTATCGCACAAAAAACGTGGAAGACCTGATAAGGCAGATCGAATCAGATGATGAACTGACAAAGGAATTCGAGAATGCTGAACTGGTGGAGAGTCATGTGGTCTCTGTGCATGTTGCGACACCGGAGCACGGGACGCGGGCGATTCGCAAAATGAGACATGGGATGCCGATTTGAGTGGTTGGGGCTGATCCGTTTTGGTTATGAGTATTCTTCGTCAAGATTGCGCATAAGATCATAGCGGAGTATCTGAAAGCTGTGACGGTGTTGAGACTGCTGAAACGCTAAACTAAGTTACGAACCATCAGTCGGAGATGTCGAGAACGAAGTCTACCTAAAATGATTCTTTTGCAGATTATCGGTGCCAAACCATTTTTCACACACACATCTTTGTATTGAACGGAGCGTTCTAATAACTACTTTCAAGTGTATAATAGATACATAATAAGTATATAATATACACCTAGAGTACTTGAAGTGCATGAAGTACTTGAAGTACATGAAGTACTTAAAAACGTTTTGAAGGAATGATAGTCTATATCTGCCCAAAGGGTTAATAATGCATGCAATACAAATTTCGGAGTGATGAAAATTATTACAAAATCGCAATACATGCCGACGCGAACGTTGATTAGGGCTCGGATCATGCAGCATCTGGCAGCAGAACGAGTGAATAGAATAATACCCGCGGTAGGTGGAGAACTTGGCGGTACGACACCATCCGCGGGCGCGCAACACCCCCAATATGGAGCGTCTGCAGATGAATCTTGAACCTGACTACAAAAGAACGTTTGCCAAAGTCCAGTACATGCCGAACGACAAGACTCTGCTATACTGTATCTTTATTGGTGTGGAAGTTGTTGATCCGTTAATGGATGATGGTGTGGGATTGATTGAATTTGAGACTAAGATTGTGCCGGTTAAGATCCTGCTTGAGATTGTGGGGGGTGAAGGGCATTGAGACTTTTTAATTTTTTCTGGTTGAGTCCGAAATGACCGAAACAAGTCATACATAAGACAAATATCTCGGGCATTCTTCTCAAAGAACAGAAAACAATGACCAAAATTTGT
>DAOUXE010000128.1 GCA_030666765.1 Methanosarcinales archaeon | reverse complement strand
CCAATTCTTTCACGGTGCAAGAAAAACCAGTAGCAATCGGTTCAATCCAATTGGAAAGATGCTTTCGCTCCAGTACTAAAATGAAACAAAAATGGGACCAATTCAGTACGGGGTATACACATCCTTTCATCACCATAGTACGTACGTATATCAGCCATATCTGCCACATTCACCCCAACATAGTCGCCATCTTCAGCATATTTGGAATCATCGATTACTGTCGATGTCACAAATATCCTTGATCGGTTATTCACCCGATCTCGTGCACATAGACCTCGCAGTACTCATCGCCGTGGCTCAGAAGCTTCCGGACCTCGAGTTCTGCCATTCCCTTGAATGCACAGTGCATCGCGCCCCGAAATATCCCCCGGCAGACGTGGCACGCATCGGCATCATTTGCAAGTGGGCACTTGTACACGGTGTAGTGGGCTGTGCTGCCACCCACATCCCACGCGGACTCACGCCCCGGTATCCTATCGATTCTCGCGAGCGCGTCCCTGAACTTATCGGCGGTCCATATCGTGCCATACTGCTTCTCATAGTCAGATACGACACGCCGTCCCACTCTTCTCCCGAAGACCCGCGTATGCCGGTCAGAATCGATCCCATTGTCCCTCAGAAACGTTACAAGCTCGCGCAACGGCTCATCAAAGACGTCCTTGACTCCAACATGCTCGAGCAGCTCAAATATTTTTACCTCAACCTCGGGACGGTGCTTCAGGGTGATCACGTTGCTGGTCAGCTGGTAATCATAATTGAGTCCTGCTGACTCGAGCATGCACAGGAATATGTTCTTCAGTATCTCGACAGCCCGCATCGTTCGGTAGCCATGATGAATTGTTATGTCCTCGCCATCGATGTCCATCCGGTTGACGATGCGTGAGGTTTCAGCAACCTGCTTTAAGTCATAAAGCACTTCCTGCAGCGGGACATCTAATGAGAGCTTTGCACAGAGGCATTCGGACGTCATGATCGCCCGCGGCGTCTTGCCGATCAGGAGATCTTCGTAGAACTTCCTGTGCAGCGCAACGATCTCGTAGTTCGCCGCACTGTACTCATGGATCAACGATCTCCAGAACGCGGGCTTTGCGTGCAGTTCCTTAAAAGTCTCCTGCATGCAGCCAACATTCTTCAGAAGATCGTTATAAGCTTCATTCGAGCTTGCTTTTCGTTCAAAATCGATCTTGAGCGTGTCGAGGTGCGAACGCATCTCTGTGATCCCGAGCGAAGAGGATGTCAGGTAGGACCCGATGATTCCCGTAAGAAAATGCCGCTTATCGTGGTCGATCCCCTTGATCTCTGCATGGACACTCGATGGGTTCCGGTCATCGTCGGGGGTTATGCTGATAAGAGCATCCCAGTACAGACCAGTGCACAGATTTCGCATCGCTTCCTCGAATTCTGAGATAGTTGCAACCTCTGACGGATCAAAAACATGATCCAGAACCTCTTTTTCGATTATCAGGTCTTTTGTCTGGGTGAGCATGTAATCGAAGATCGGTTTTGGCACGATTGCCTGATCCTCCCGGATCTCCCGGAGCGTTGCGATCAGAAACGTGGCATCCTTGACGCTGCCATAATACTGCAGCGCGACATCGGTTAAGTCAATAGCATCCCGTATCGCGGCACTGAGGTTGCCTTTGTGTTTCTCAAGGAGCGGTTCTATCTTCTTTAGATGTTCATCCTCGAGAGCGATGTGTTTTCTGAGCACCATACCTACGTCCGATGTGACTTGAAATATAAAAAGCCTTTTGGGCAACATGATTGTAAGGTGAATGATGTGGCATCGCCGGTATGGGCATCGCTGGTGGGCATACAACCCATCATTTCACAAGAAGTGGGCAGCAGCCATGCAATCCCAACACGTATATGGCACCTGGTATCAACAGGCTACCCGTGATGTGCAGTTTTTGACACCCATTGTTCTCTAAAAGACACATTCTCAATTTTTAGTACCAATTGAGTATATACGGGTGACATTACAGAAGGGTACTTGAAAGATGTCGAACGCGCGAAGAGACCGGAAAGATGATGGTCGCGCAAGACGACGTTCAAGCAGAAACCGAAAACGATAGAGAACAATCACATAAGAGGTGCAAGAGAAATGACACGAAGATTCCAACTACTGGTCGACGGTGCATCTGATCTGGATGCCACCGCCGTACACGCCATATCGATGGCACAGCATCTGGATGCCGAGCTTGTGGCAACCGAGATCAGGAACACACGCTGGTTTGACTCCAGCCGCAAAACCGAAGCTGCACGACACCTGTTTCATGACCGGCTTTCAAAAATCAGTGACATGGCAGCAGACCACGGCGTCGAGATCGCTGATGTGCGGCAGAAGGCGTCAGCTGACCAGCCAAAGGACATCATGAAGATTGCACGGGACATCGCTCCGAACATGTTGATAACAGGTACGCGCGGCGCAGCAACGGGACAGGGGTTGAGCGATCGTGCAGCCGGACTCCTCAACATCTCGAAGTACAACCTGCTCATGGTAAAGGACCTTGATCATGACACAGGCGACTACAAGAAGATCATCGTCGCGGCAGACAGCCCGGTCAACATCGCTGAATGCGCTGCAAAGGTTGCTGACGGGTACGATGCCGAACTGACTGCGGTTCAGGTCGTGGACCTCGAAGAGGGGCTCGTCACAGAGCGGGTCGTTTACCTGCCTGAGGCTGCCGCGTCATCGGGGGCTGGAAGGCAGCGCAGAAGGCTTGGTGAGACAGTTAAGACCTCGGATACGCTGCTTACCAAGATGAAGGAGAACCGGCTGGCACGAGGGCAGGCACTCGCAGACTCTATTGCGGATATCGCGCGTGATAGGGGGGTTGCGGCAAGCTCGCAGGTCCTGGTTGGCAAGCAGAGCGATGAGATCGCAAGACTTACCAGACAACAGCGTTTCGACCTGCTCGTTATGGGCTCAAAGGATGAAAGCGCGCTAAAGCGGCTCATGCACAAGACCGCGCCGGAAACGGTCGCGAGAAAGGTTCACAGTTCTGTTCTTGCGATCAAGAAAGTGGCGTAGACACCTGAACATGCCCGAGTACCGCAGTGCGGATTCACGCGGCATGCGGGCATGTTCAGGGATATTATTTATTATTAATAGTACGATCGAATACTAAGTGTGATAGACGCTCGATTAACAAATCCGCGGTTCATTAAAAAAACTCTCAATAAATAAAAAATGGTAAGGCAAGGAACCGTATTCCGATCCCCTGCTATCAATGATTATACCTTCTTCCCTTCTATGTCAACGATGTATACCTCGAGCAGGTCATCAAGCATTGCACCATTGATCCCGAGGTTGTCTGCCGCCTCTGCAAGTTCCCAGTAACTGGCACCCTTCCTCTCGCAGAACCTGGCTGTATAGACATTCGAGAATGCAAGAGGCATGCAAAGTGTGTTCTGAATCCATTTCACAAGGATTCTGGACTGTACGCCCTTACTTACCTCGGAAAACGAGACGTGCGAGTCAAACTCGTTGACGATCTCATGACCGTACTTCCTGAGGAACTTCTGGATCTTGCAGTTGTAATTCTCGCAAATTGCCTGCGCTACCTTGCAGATTGCAGAAAGCGACCTGGTTATGTCGTCATCATCAACACCATTCGCTTTGAGGATGTCTGTTATGGTTTTCACACGCGAGTTAGCAGGATTAACCATACCGTTATCCATTATCGGAATTCCAGCCAGGTCCTCAACCTCCAGCAGGTTTAAGTCTGCAATCTCGTTTGCCAGTCTGCGCGCATCCCTGTACGAATGCTGTGTGAGTTCCGCGAATATGCAGTAGACCAGTTCGGTCCAGCGGCTGCTTTCATCTTCCCATTTGTAGTCTGCAGGGAGGAGATGCCTGTACTCCGCATAGATCTCCCTGATCCGACCCTCAAGGACAGCAACCCTCTCAGGTTCTGTATCTTTCATGGATACTTTCTTCATTTGTGCCATTTTTAATGCCTCCATATATAAAGTTTTGCTACATCGTAGCATCGTTCCACACGATTGTCTTACGGTGCGGTGGTGGTGTGCGGACGTGACCACTGCCGCCATAAGCATCATTCGGGAGCAATGTATCAACATCTTAGTTGGTATTTGGGATTATTAAAGCTTGTTGTTCCCATCTTTGGCAATAGTGGACATCAAAAGCCCATTAAATCCCACGTGATGTTCCATAGTGGGCAGTTAACACGACTTCGTGGCGCGATATCCCACTTGCCATATATTGATGTCCACCCATCAAAATATAAGTGATAACAGAATATATATCGATGGGCATTCATAAGATGGAGACGCGTGAACCGCCCAACATGACATCGAACAAGAATAACTGCTGGTGATCTGACATGAATATAAAACATTTCATAGCAACATACATAATCGTGCTCACCTTCTGGCTACTGCTCTCAGCACACTTCGACAAGTTCCACGTGGGCGCAGGAATCATGTGTTCGGGATTAGTGGCTTACGCATCCCACGATCTCTTATTTAAAGACACGGAAAAACACAGGTTGACAAAGACCCTGCGGTTCATCACATACATTCCGTGGCTCATCTACCAGATCGTGCTCGCAAACATCGACGTCGCAAAACGGGCGCTCTCGCCAAGTATGCCTATCGACCCACAGGTGGTCACGTTCAAGACGATCTTAAAGAGCGATGTGGCGCGTACCGCGCTTGCAAACTCGATAACGCTCACCCCCGGAACAGTTACAATTGACATTGTGGACAATGTTTTCTATGTGCACGCGATAGCTAAGGAGCCTGCTGACGACCTCCTGGAGGGCGCGATGGAGCGCAGGATTGCTCACGTATTTATGGAGGACTGATAGATGACAGGTGCATTACTCTTCGGAACGATAGGGATGGTGGATGTCTTTCTGGCTATGGCAATCTCAATCGTCATGGCAAGCTTTGTTTCGCTCTACCGTGGCATCGAGGGACCCGGAATCTTCAACCGGATCATCGCTGTGAACGTGATCGGAACAAAAACAATCGTGCTTCTGGTTCTTATCGGGTTCATCTACGAACGACCGGATTTTTTCGATATTGCTCTTGTTTATGCGATTCTTAACTTTATTATGACGATAGCAGCGACGAGGTACT
>DAOUXE010000181.1 GCA_030666765.1 Methanosarcinales archaeon | reverse complement strand
CGGAATGGACATCGTTGATATCGGCGCGGCATCCAGACCAGTGAAGGACAAAGAAATGGACAAGTATCCGGATCTCCAGACACACCAGATAGGTGGAAGCGCGGTCGTTGTGATTGCAAACGGATACAGTGGTAACATAACAAAGGCTGAATTGAATGCGTTATACAACGATTCAGCAACTAATACCCTTACAATAGGTGGTAACGGCATTGCCGACGGCATTACCGTTGTCCAGCGGAGTGACAAATCAGGCACAGAAGAGACATTCGAGGACTACCTTAGTCTTACACTCGATGATGCAGTAGAAGAGACGACGGGTTTGACATCCAAACAGGTTGCTGAGACTGGAAATGCTGGCGTACATAAAAAGGTACAGGATACGCCTAACAGCATAGGTTTTGTTGACTACGGATTCGCGGTAGATGAATCGGGTAATGTGAATGTCAATATTATGTCAATCGAAGATGGTTCATTTAACACCACTGGTGTCCTCGATGGTAATTCAGCTTCGACGCTACATAAGGACATCAAGACTGAACTTAAGAAGCAGAACGATGAAAACGACGAATATATCGAAGATCTGACCCGCCCACTGAACTACCTCACGAACGGTGTGCCAAACTCGATGGAGCAGGCGTTCATCACCTTTGCGATGTCCCCGGGTGCAACAACCTACTTCGAAGAATGTGGATACTTCGCAGTAACTGAGTTTGCGTAAGTAGCTTCTATGATTTGTGCCTGGTCCGGGCACAAATCAACCATTATTTTTTAAAGATGAACCCAGACGAACTCCGGTCAAAGTTGCCTCATCTCCTGCTTCTAACCTGCGTTCTCACAACAGCAGCAATCACCCTATTCTTCATCGCATTCATCTTCAAGACCGCACTTCCTGTCTTTGAGAGCGAGGGTTTGGGCTTTATCACAGGAACAAAGTGGAGTTATACCGATCAGGTCTACGGCATCAGGATTTTTATCATCGGAACGCTTGTGATGACTGCGGTAACCCTTCTGCTTGCAGTTCCAGTGAGCATCTTTACTGCGATATTTCTCTCCGAGTTTGCGCCGGTCCGCGTGGCAGGAATCATGCGCCCGACAATCGAACTCCTTGTAGGGATTCCATCTGTCGTCTACGGAATCTTCGGGCTATTCGTCCTCGAAAATATATTCCAAGATACCATCGATCCGTTCTTAAGCGGCACGCTTGGATTTATCCCGATCTTTCATGACCCATCCCCGAACAGTGGAACTGGTGTCCTTTTAGCATCAACGATCCTTGCGGTGATGGTGCTGCCGACGATCATCGCTCTCTCAGAGGATGCGATGCGTGCAGTACCAAACGAGTACAAGGAAGCATCGTTTGCGCTCGGAGCAACCCACTGGGAGACAATACGGAAGGTGGTGCTGCCGACAGCATCAGGCGGCATCCTTGCAGCAACGATTCTCGGGATGATGCGCGCTATGGGCGAGACGATGGCGATTGTGATGCTACTTGGAAACTCCGCGCATATCCCGTCATCGGTGCTCGATACCGGGTATGCGATGACCTCAAAGATCTTAAACGACATCGGATATTACTGCGCGATGGATGAGCCCAGAAGCGCGCTCTTCGGGATTGCAGCGGTTCTCTTTGCGATGGAGATCCTCTTTGTGGCTGCTGCAAGGAAGATCGGGGGCAGGTTATGAACAAACGAACACTCGAAGGACACATCTTCAAAGCGATCTCGTACATCGCAGCAGCGATCACCCTCCTCGCGCTAATCTGGATCCTCGGGCGGATCACGCTCGAAGCGCTCCCCAGTCTCAGCCTCTATTTCATAATCACTCCGGAATCAAAGGTCCCGGGTCTTGGCGGCGGGATCGCTAACGCAATCGCGGGCACACTCCTGCTCTCGCTCCTCTCAACCGCGCTCGCTACACCGCTTGCCGTCGGGACTGCGATATATCTCAAGAGGTATGCAAAACCCGGAACTCTTGTGCGTGCATTCGGATTCCTGCTCGATGTGCTTGCAGGAACGCCCTCCATTGTTCTCGGTATCTTCGGGCTATTATTCCTTGTCTACTACCTGAAATTCGTAACAGGCGGATTTTCGCTGATCGCAGGAACAATAGCGCTAACAATCCTGATACTACCGGTGATTGAGCGTGCGGCAGAGGGCGCGATAGACACGGTCCCTGTTGAACTCGAGGAGGCAAGTTACGCACTCGGTGCATCGAGATGGGACACGATGCGCCGTATAACGCTCCCGTACGCGCTCACAGGAATACTCACAGGCATGGTTCTCGGGATCGGGCGGGCGGCAGAGGAGTCTGCTGTAGTGATCCTGACAGCGGGCTACACCCAGTTCCTGCCAGAATTCAAGGTTCTTCCGCGTGAAGGGATGATATTCGGGATGAAGATCTACCCGTTTCAGGATCTCACAGCGGCGCTTCCGATCACGGTGTATCGATCATTTGAGTTCCCGCATCTCATCCCTGCATCAAACGGGTTCGCAGCCGCATTTGTCCTGATCGTCGTCGTGATGCTGATCAATGCAGCGACAAGAATGCTGCTGTGGAGGAGTCGGATTGGTTAAATTCAAGCTTTCAAAAATACTGCGCAGAAAACGCGCACCCCTCGAACCTGCATCACCGCAATATATAACGCCCACGTCCGGGACTATCACAGAGCCGGCGGAACCTGTCCCATCCGGGGAGCAAGCAGCACCTGAAACTGCCGCGAAAAAGAAGAGATTCAGGTTCAGTCTGAGGCGGAAGAGCTTGGTCCCTGCCAATCAAGCGGAAGACGATCCTGCGAAACGTTCAAAGCCGCCAGGTAGATTTAAACGATCGCTTAAACGGATACCGTCGTTCGCGGAGATCGACAGGATCGGGGCAGATGACATACGGAAGCGAATCAAGCGGTATCTAACGCCAAAAAGCAAATCCGTAAGGACTCTTGGATTCGAGCTGGGCGAGGTGTCGGCTCCGGTTATCGGAGTGCCGCTCTCGGAGGTGGATGTTACTTACGCGGTAGATCCACCGTTTCAGTACGTGAATGTCCGTTTCGATGGCGAAGAGCTTGTTTATCATACTGTTGAACCTCTATTGAGTGAGGGCGAGTTGAGGTACTTAAAGATCATCGAAAACGCGTTTGAAAAAATGATCCACTTTGAAATCGTGATAATCGGGGATAAAGACAGAGAAGAATACTTAAGAGACCGGTTTTCGATGATCATCAGCATATATCTAATGAATCTGGATTATTTCCAGCGAGGGAAGATGTTCTACCACCTCCTGAAGAAGTACATCGGGTACGGGAAGATCGACGTCCTCATGAAAGACCCGTATATCGAGGATATCACCTGCAACGGACCGAATTCCCATATCTACATCAACCACCGGATATACGGCTCTGTGCAGACCGATGTCACCTTTGAGGAGGTGGAACTGAACAACTTCGTGATGAAGATCGCGCAAACGGCTGGCAGGCATATCTCTGTGCTCCAGCCGATACGGGACGCAACGCTTGCAGACGGTAGCCGTATAAACATCACACTCGGACGCGAGGTGACAAGAAAAGGCTCAACCTTCACGATCAGGCGGTTCAGGTCAAATCCGGTATCCCCGGTCGATCTGATCAAGTACGGAACCTTCGATTCGAGACAGCTTGCATACCTCTGGATCATCCTCGAATACAAACGCTCGGTGTTGGTATCCGGCGGAACCGCATCCGGAAAGACCACGACCTTAAACGCGCTCTGCGCATTCATACGCCCGGAACACAAGATCGTCTCGATCGAGGATACTGCAGAGTTAAACCTGATGCATCCGAACTGGACGCAATCGATCACAAGATCCGGATTCGGAGGCGAGGCAGCCCCCTCAAAAGCGTCAGGGAACGGATCTGGCAAAGGCGGGTCAGCAGGTGATATCGAACTCTATGACCTGCTCACTG
>DAOUXE010000254.1 GCA_030666765.1 Methanosarcinales archaeon | reverse complement strand
TGTTATGTATGTGACTGTAGCTGGTCGTTTCCTGCCAAACTCGCCCTCATCTATCCAATCGGTCTCTATGATCGTTATCTGATCGCCCGAGTAATCTGCAATCACCCTTCCGTTATGCCTATCTAACAATGTCAGGTGTTTGTACGAATAATTACCGTAACTATCGTTCAGACTACGGACAGCGTAGGCAACCGCTTGATAGTTCCTTGTCGTCACTTCAGAGCAGCTCCATCCATGCATGTCCATTGGCCATGAATGGCTGCTGCTTGGGATCATGTGGTCCATATATCCTTCGCCACGTTTGACCGTGTAGGTCTTGTTGTCCAGAACTATCGAACCGCTGAGGGTGCCGTAGGGGTGTTCGTATGTGACGAAGTTGAGCGGTTCTTCTGCCTGATCTATTGTCTTGACCGTTTCTGGCAAGAAGACCAGATCGGCACTCATATCGTCAGACTTGTAATTCAAGCTGTATCCTGTGAGTGCTGAGCCATAATACCTCTGTGCACCACCCGGATACACATAGTACACATAAGGTGTGTGTAATGATACGAAATGGCTTATGGTGGTCTGCGGAACGTAGGTCTCGGTGTAAAAGAAGGTCGGCGTCTCACCGTCAGGGTATAACGCGGAGAACGTGAGCAGGTGGGAGCGCTGTACTCCACCCGGGCCGGCGAAGAATGGGGATTCCTGATGTGCCATAACAACGAAAAATCCTGCGTCTTTCACTTCGCCATCACTGGTGACCAGCCTCATCTTTCCGTTCAGGTACCACCATTCTGCTATCAGGTTAGTGCCGAAATCAGTTTCCAGATGACCGCCTTCCGTAAAGTCCGAGATCATCCTTGTATGTGGCATGCAGAATCCGGTTTCTACCCGTTCTATTGCGTCTGCTACCTCTGCTACAGATAATCCTGTAACACAGGTCATCACGAGCGATATGCTTAGTATAGTCCATATTCTTGTATTCATTTATCTCTGTCCCCTTTCAGCCATCGAATTCCCTTGTGCCAACCCAAGGAGGTTGCCCGGTTCTCGCAAGAGAGGTATGTAAGCCCAGAGTTTGTTCAAATGGCGTTTTGTTCGTTGTTCGCACGATTTTGCTTCCGGATACGTGCTTTCCGCAGCCACCACACCAAACCACACGGGTGTCGATGACCTGCAGAAAAAAACTTCTGCTGTGCTCTTGCAGAACGTTGCCGGAGCAGTGTTTGCGTGATCACTATTTATTTAGCCACTCATAAGGCTTGTGAAATACCGGGGCTGTCAAGTCTTTGGGTGTTGACAGAGTTTCAATCGGAATTTTGACTCGATCAGGACTTGCCGGAATCAAATAGGAAAACCGGGAGAGTTCGCAGGGGTTCACAGAGACCTAGCAAAACCCTTGCATACTGCCTATGGCGATGCTTCTCATTCCGTAGTAGATAAACACAACTGGAATAACCGGATTTTCGAGACAATGTAACAATCTTTATCTATCTGGAAGATTACAACACTATTACCTGATACTTAGGTGATTTCATGATACGGACGTTTATCGCTGTTGATCTTTTGGATTCTTTCATAGACACAATTGCAGAGATTCAGCAGCAACTCAGAGGAAACATAAAGCTCGTGGACCCGAAGCAGGTCCACATTACGATGAAGTTTCTTGGTGATGTTCCCGAAAAAAAGGTTCCGAAGATCGAAGATGCACTTTCAAACATAAACTCCGAACCATTCACAGCAAGAGTTCATGGGGTTGGAGCTTTTCCAAAACCAGCTTATGCGAGGGTGATCTATATCGGCGCAGATCCCGCGGAAACATTTACCAGGTTGTACGCAGAGGTGGAGTCGGCGTTAACACCACTTGGATTTAAGCGCGAGAAGCGTCCGTTCACTCCACATGCGACCCTTGCCCGGGTGAAACATAACCCGGAAGGGGCGAGAATGAGACTTAGAGATATGATCGAGCACCTGTCAGATGTCGAGGTAGGAACGATGGATGTGGACACAATCAAACTGAAAAAGAGCACGCTGACACCGAAAGGCGCAATTTATAAGACAATAAAGGAAGTGCATCTATGAGCGAAGAATCTATCTTTGTGGTGAAGACCACTGCGAATCAGGAGAGACCGGTCGCAAATATACTCGCACAACTTGCGCAGAGGGATCATTACGACATACGCGCGATACTCGTGCCTGATGAACTACGCGGCTACATACTGGTCGAGTCCGGTGACCGCGATGGACTTGCCCAGGCGGTCCAGATGGTGCAACATGCAAGGTCGCTTGTGCAGGGCGAATCCAGCATCGAGGAAGTAGAGCACTTCTTGACACCGAAACCGACCGTCACCGGTATATCGGTCGACAGCATCGTGGAACTTATCTCGGGACCATTCAAGGGCGAGAAAGCGAGAGTGAAGCGGGTCGATGAGGCGCATGAAGAGATCACGGTCGAGCTCTTTGAGGCGATGGTGCCGATACCGGTTACTGTGCGCGGTGATCACGTCAGGGTGTTGAAGCGAGAAGGCGAATAATTTATGAGACATACGACCCATGACCCTGATCGGTGGTAAAATATGGAAAGTAGAATTATAACCGGCGCGATGATCGTGGCAGTGATCGTAGCGGTCACGATCTCTGGCGGGTGTATGGAAAAAAGCGGGGTCGAGGTCGCTGATGTGGAGCAGGTGCGAGGATACGCTGATCCGGTCGCTGAAAATATCCTTATGGCGATGAATGAGAACGATTACGTCAAGTACTCTGAAGATTTCGATCAGCCGATGAAGAATGCTATGACCGAGGCGGTCTTTGATGAGACAAACAGAGCTATCAGATCAAAGATTGGGGACTACGTCTCCAAGGAATTCTGGAACGCGGAGAGTAAGGACCCGTACACACTCATATACTATAACCCAAGTTTAAAAGATGCCCAAAAAACCAATAGCAGTAGCTAACTTCATCATGGTACCTAACCAAAATTAATTAACCCGAACCAGAAAATCACCCAACCTCACCACAGAGAACAAATTTGCCTGTGTCGTATTCATC
>DAOUXE010000157.1 GCA_030666765.1 Methanosarcinales archaeon | reverse complement strand
TTTCTCATAAGCGTCCCTGTTGTTCTCGGTGCAATGCTACTCGACATCGGATCGATCTCAGAGGTTCAACCGTCTAGCATCCTCATCATGTTTGTTACGTCCTTCGTAGCCGGCTACATAATGATGGATCTCCTGATCAGGTTTGCGGAGCGCGTGAACTTCTCTCTATTCTGTATCGCACTCGGTGCAATAACCATCGCGCTGTCGGTTCCGGGAGTTCTGTAGCCTTACATACGCCCACATTACGAGTGCAATGAATATCTGGGAGCACACGATTCCGGTTGCGTCCGCAATGAAATCGTAGATGCTTGCAGACCTGTACGGCACGAGCATCTGGTGGACCTCATCGAGCGCCCCGTATTCGATGCCTATCAGGAGGGTAACAAGCGTCGCATTCTCCCGGATAGACGGATATCTTGAGTAGGACGCTGTGATGTGCAAGAGAATTCCGAAGACAAAGAATATCATGAAATGCTCAAGTTTATCAGGGTGTCTTATTATAAATTCAAATATATGAAAATAGCGGATGCCGATAATGCTGAGGATTTTGTGCAACAAATCCTCTATCTCTGATGCCGCCTGCGGGAGGTGCGACTGCGAGGAGAGGTAGAATATGAGCGCCGCGTACAGGGTGGTCAGGGTGAGATACCCCAGAAACTTTCTGTTGCCGATATTCCTCATCGTGTGTCAAGTAGTTGACACAGGGGCACTAAAAGAGTTCCTCCATCCGAAAGCTGTTTGGAACAGAGGAACGCTATATGAATTTAACCATCTATCCCCTCTCTGTGCCTCGCTGCATACTCCGCGGTCAAATTCCGGGTCTTTGGTATCTTGCGTTGTAGTGGCCAAAACCCCTGCGATTTTTAATATTTTCGAAACATCTTTTTGGAGAACCACAAAGGGCACAGAGTGACACATAGGGACGAAAGATGAAAATAACAACTCTCAGGGATTTATCTGTGCTCTATATGGTTTAATCTTCCATACCATAACCATATCTCCCGGAATAGTGAATACGTGCATGCACTTGCTAATTACCCGAGAGCCAAGTTACTGTGAACACAATTCTGCCGAAAAGTTTATGTACCTTGACATACCATTTACACATATCTATACAGAAAATGATAGTATAGAGACATGGGAGATGTGTGAAACATGAAAAAACGTGGATACAACATGATGGTACTTGCGGTCGCAGCGCTGTTTATAATGGCGATGCCTGCCGCAGCGTACACGATCGATGGTTATGCTGATGACTGGGGAATCAATCCGACAAACGACCTGGTTAATTCCGATAGACTCGATGACCGCAGTTTAATTCCGGCTTCCGGTATCAGTTATCTTATCGAGAATGACAATGTTGACGGGGCTTACGGCGTTTCCGACAATAATACCAGCAACTTCACAGGTCCGGAATGGCGCGATATCGAGGCGGTGTATGCAGATTGCAACAACACTCACATCTTTGTTCTGATCATCACATCAATGCCAAAAACCGGAATGAACTGGGGATCTGACCATATTCAGCCAGGCGATCTGGCGTTAGATTTTAATGATGATGGCATTTTCGAGTATGGTGTCAAGATCGTGAAGAACGACGATAGTGGGTTTGGTAATGTCGGCGAGATCTATTCGAATCCGACATGGGCAGTACCGGATCCGGACACCGACCCTACAGAGATCGCCAGCATCGTTGGTGGAACTCTGGTTACCGAAAAAGCAACAATCTGTTACACCGGAACTGTTGGTACCATTGCTGGCATACCGGATGGACCACTTAGCACATTGCCACAGGATACCTTCGGAGATCCTGCAAGATACGGTCATCCGAATCCCCCCATCCCAAACGAGATAATCGAGATTGCAATTCCAAAGACCGCATTTAACATGTTGACCACAGCAAACATAAGGGGTGCGATCACCCGTGAAAATGGGATTATCAAACTCGAATCGGTAACCTTGCTCCCTGCGTCCGCGACCCTCTTAATTCCGATGATATCACTTCTGGGACGCGTCTTCTGCACGTGCAGAAAAAAGCATGAGTAGGTAGGTCGCTACTCCGACTTACTCTCCATTTTCTCTTTTTTCTCTGCCTTTTCCATCTTCTCCATCTTCTCTATCTTTGATAGCCCGAGCAGAAGCCCCCACGCAACTATAACAAAGATGACCCACCCGAGATGGGTGTGCACCGTCATCATCGCGTCGTTGCCATACTGGTATGCAGTCAGGTATAGAATGGAGACCCTGAGCAGGTTCGCGATCCATGCGACCACGATGGTCACGCTGAGAAGCGCTATGACCCTGCGGGTATCTCGAATGTTTTCGGTGGCGGTGTAGCCAACGATGACACTGATCAGAAGGAACATAGAATAAAGCCCGGAACATGGCCCCCCAATGGTGAGCATCATATCCCCTCCTGGCGCATGGAGGCAGACGGTCTCAGTTCCGATCACATCTATCGAGATTCCGATCAGCTGGATCAGGTACATCGACGGCATGAGCACGGCATAGTGATCAAACTCGTGTATGAACTCTTCGAATGTGCCGTAAAAGAGCGTGAAGAGAGCAATGAACGTGATCGCCACATAGACACCGAACTCCCCCATGCTCCGGAGGTCCTCGCTCTTTGTGGCTGACGCTATTAATGAGATCCCGAGCAGGAAGGTCATGGTATCGAGTGTGCCAAGTTCACTCTGGTTGTAGACATTGTATGCAATATCAGCAAAAATGATGAAAATTCCGATGAGCGCGTACCACGCGTGTGTCTTGCGATGCGTGACTTTCAGCGTCATCCTCGATATCGCAAGAAGCGCTATTCCAAAAAGCATTATTCCAAGCAACTTTGAGCCATGCCCGTACTCCATCGTTGCACCAAGGAAGAGGGCGAGTACGAGAAATATAATCATCCGGTCGTGTATATTCATGGAATATTGTTCTACTTTAACCGGCGAGTATATGAAGTTGGCGGGTCACGTCAGCGAATATGGCGTATATCGTTTCAAGTACTGATGAAATGACTGTTTTTTTGTAACTACTCAGGTACCTAAAACCACTATCGAGGGACTTTACTATGCCAAAACTACCTGAGACGTGGAGGGTACTGTAACCAAACCGGGAATTTAAACGCCGAGTATGTAGAGGGGCGCAGAGGTGAAATAAATGGTTAACTGCTCCCAGCGTTCCTCTGAGCCCTTCGCGGTTATTTTCTTGCCAGAAGGTACAGAATCGCAATCAGGAGACCAATCAGCATACCTGAGTAGTTACGTTTTTTTTATCTCCGGTTAACACTTGCATAAACATCTCGGGTAACTATGGCTCTCTGGTATCTTCCGTGACCGTGAACCCGGGCTATATCAGATTAACAATCTATTCATCCACTCGATATCGGTTTTGCAGAGTTCTTCCGGTCGGTTGAAGATATAATAAACTTATTGCTAAATAATTTGGAAAAGCCATAAGAACGGAGATCTGCGAAAAGGAGCAATATGCAAGGAGGAATGGATACCGTAGAAGGCTGCATTTTATATCGCAACATGTCTAATGAACTGCTGATAAACGCAGATTTGTTAATGGCAACGCCTTTGCTTCGCATTCAGGCATCTGCGTAAATCTCGCAATTTGAACGGATGAATGAAACGTTCGAAACGCTGCCAGAACGGATTGCCAGGATTTAAAGACATAAAATAGACAATCTTTGCGAGATATATGTTCACATATTCCAAAAGTCAGAATTGCGTTTTAACTTCGTGATCGGAGAATATCTCGTCGTAAGCGCAACCACGAGGTAGCTGATGTGATGAGCGAGATCCCGCGCAGAAGGTCATGGTATCGAGTGTGCCAAGTTCACTCTGGTTGTAGACGTTGTATGCGATATCTGCGAGAATAATGAGAATTCCGATCTCGCCGGTAGAAGACACCAGAGTTCCGAGCTCCCGCGGAATGCCAATATCTATTAGCAACCCACGTTCTGGATTTTTTATCCGGATGTCTTAACGGCAGTCCCACATATCCAAGTCCAACGGTGTAGGTGGTGGCATTATCCTTTATTTTCACCATCCTCTCAAAAACCACTCGATCGTCTCCCTAAGCCCCTCCTCCATCCCGTACCGCGGCGCGTACCCGAGTCCTGCATGCGCCCTTGAGATACCTCCAAGCGAATCCCGCACATCTCCTGCTCTCGGCTCCTCGTACACACATTCCACACGATTCCCAATAATCTCCATAACCATCCCCGCGAGATCATTGATACTGATCCGCGTCCCTGTCGCCACATTAAACACACCGGTCGCGTCCGACTCCATCGCAAGCACGTTCGCCTGCACCACATCGCGCACAAATGTGAAGTCCCGGGTCTGCTCCCCGTCCCCGTATATGATCGGCTCCTTGCCAGCTATGACCCGCTTCGTGAATTTCGGTATCACAGCCGCATAATCGGATGATGGATCCTGTCTCGG
>DAOUXE010000129.1 GCA_030666765.1 Methanosarcinales archaeon | reverse complement strand
TCCGCGGCCTCGATGATCTCCAGAATCCTGCCCGCAGAATAGTCCGGATGGTCTTGAGACTCATAGTAGTCCCCATGTGGTGCATACTTCTGGTACTCCGGAGGTTCATATTCAGGAGACTTCTGGTACTCCGGAGGTTCATATTCAGGAGACTTCCGGTACTCCTGCCCCAGAAGATCATAGCGTGCGTCTTCTGCCTCTGCAAGCATCGCCTTTCCGATGCGAATCTCAAGTTCGGCGCGATCCCACATCCTGATGTTGTACTGCTCCGCGAAGCGCGCCATCCGGTCAGTGATCTCGTCCGATATGAAAATCGAATCGTAAGCCCCCTGCACTGCATCTGCGAAGTACCTCAGATCGGTCTCGGTCCCGCCATACTGGATGCAAGTCATCCCGCCGTCCTTCGCAACAACCAGATCAGTTCGCGGATGGGTTCCCCGGATCGGGGGATTCGTATCATACCCCTGCGAACTTAGAATATTTGTAAGAAGATCGAATAGGATTTGCTTGTTCACCATATTCCTCACACACATCTATATATTGAGCAGTTCACGGAGGCTATCGTCCTCCATCGGAGCTGGTATCGCTGAATGTTCGCAGTCCATGATCGCTTTTGCAAGCTTGCGGTACACATCTGCGATTGTGGAGTCCGGTGCACTTTCGAGCACAGAGAACCCTCGGCGCTCGCAGTCCTGCACGATATCGTCTTTCGGGATAAATGCAACGAGTTCGCTCCCAATTCTGCCAGCAAATTCAGTTATGATCTCTTCTTCTCGTGGAACGTTCCTTGAATTGCATATTACCCCGCTAAGCGGCATCTTCAGCTTCAAAAGCCCTTTGCAGATGTTGTTTGCAGCATAAATTGGCATGTATTCGCCTGAAGAGATGATATATGCCTCACTAACAAGCCCCTTTCGGATCGGCGCCACAAAGCCGCCGCATACAATATCCCCTGGCACGTCGTAGATCACAAGATCGCTATCTGTAAGTGCTGTTGTGATCTTCTGTAGTTCTGTGACCGCAACGATGATCCCCCTGCCAGCACATCCGACACCTGGCTCTGGTCCGCCGACTTCGATGCATTTTACGCCTTTATAACCCTCGTAGACGACATTCGCCTCAGATAGCTCGGACCCCTGCCGCATCAGATCCATCACTGTCGGAATCCGCCTACCTTTAAGCAGCGTGATCGAAGAATCGCTCTTCGGGTCGCAACCGATGATGGTAACTGAATACCCGCCATCCGCGCACGCTGCTGCGACATTCGAGGCGGTACTGGACTTGCCGATTCCGCCTTTGCCATATATTGCTATTCTTCTTGTTTGGTACATGCGTTCTCAAGCGCTGCTATATACTCCTGATATGCTGAGATCAGACCGGTCGCTTTGTCCATGAAACCATGAACGCGCTCGTAAAACTCTTTGACATACGCCTCCTCATCAGGATAATCATCTTCTGACAGTTCCGATATTGATCCGGAGAACTCTGAAAACTCTTTTTCGCGAACATTCACCGCATCACTAAGTTCAAGCAATACTTCTTCCATATTTGAAACTTGCGCGTCCATAGTATTTAATAATGATTAATGGGGGGAAGCTATTGTCTTATGGTGTCAACAATCCGGTTAGGGATTCCCCCAAAAGTTAGTATGCCAAGCATGGTTTATTTCAGTAGATGGTATGTAAAAATCCGGTCAAAATCACGAATGACACGAATTTTATGAATCACCCAAGTACGAGCGCATGAAAATCGCACATACTGAAAGTTTTAGAGACACGTGGTATGTGCCAATAAACTAGATACATTCGTGATATTTATGTTAAATATCTTGCATCAACACATTAATTACGCGCGGTTACTAAAAATTTATCACACCACAAAACCCTTCCCAATCGTGGTGAGATTCTCGCACCCCGAGCCCGTGACTACAACCAGATCCTCGATCCTGATACCACCGATCTCAGGGTCGTACAGCCCGGGCTCAACGGTGATCGCATTCCCTGCTTTGAGCATCTCACCACCGACGCCGATATACGGAGCCTCATGGACATCAAGCCCGACTCCGTGCCCTGTAGAGTGGATAAATAGTTTTCTGTACCCGGCATCTTCAAAGACTCCGCACACCACATTATGAACCTCCTCGCCAGATACTCCTGCCCGCACCACTCGAAGAGCGGCAGTCTGCGCATCCAGCACTGCATCATACATCTCAGACAGTGCCCGCGATGGGGTGCCCCGCGCAACCGTGCGGGTCATATCCGCGTAGTACCGCTCCATCTTAAGGCGGGGGAATATATCGATCACGATGCTCTCGTCTGTCCGCAGTGCGCCCCTGCCCGCGTTGTGCGGATCTGCTGCGCCCTTCCCGCCTGCAACAATAGTCTCCTCTGACTCGCAGCCGCATCTGATCAGGGCGTGCTCGATCTCAGTCCTGACCTGCTCGGACGTCAATGGCTGGTCAGAGCCCGGGGCTATCAGAACACCTCTTCTGATCTCTGCTCTTCGTATCAGATCGATCGCACTCTGCATGGCAGATTCACAGCAGACTTGCGCCTTTTTGATGTATTCAATCTCTTCTCTGGTCTTTACGGATCGCAACTTTCTGATCGGACTCTGTACTGGGATGATCTTATATCCGTCACCTCTCAATTCGTCTGCAAGGAATACCGGGAAGTTATGCGGGACATTGACTTCGGTTACGCCCTCGTCGTGCAGCAGTTCTGATATAACCAGGGATTGTGCGCGGTCCCTCCCATACTGTTTCAATTTCTCGATTATGCTGTAATCTGACGTTGTGCGGATATCACTGATCCGCGATTCCTTGCGGGCGCGACCAAGTTCCATCTCCGGCACCATGAGAATATCCTCGCCTCCTGATCTTAAATATAAAAATTGATCTGGCGCAAGGAACCGGGTCACATAGTACAGGTCCTGATCATGGATGCTGTTGTCGATCATGAGGAAGGGGGTGGGAGTCATGTTTCAAGCCGCGATAAACATCTGTTTTTAGCTAATTAAAAAAAGATTTGATATAACTCTTCTGCTTGTTTAGGGCTGCCGACATAGGTGGTGCAAGGGGGGAAGCACCTCTTTAGTAAACGAACGTCGGAGGACTGAACAATGGGTAAAGTGCGATACAACCATTCGAGGAGATGTTCTCTTATCAATCAAATATCGACGATAGGGTAAGAAATATAATATTCTTTTTTTATGGTGTGTAGTCCCGCAGTATCGAGCCGTCACGATTTAAGAGGACGATGCGCACGCCCGGAGCATCTTCTTTTGCAGCGGCAAGCGTCCGGTCGATCCGTACATCATCAGGGTTTCGGTCGATCAATTCCTGAGTCGTGAGACTGCCGGATCCGCGCAATATGTCAGGATCGATCCATTTCAGAATCAGTCCCGGAAGTCCGGAGACGATCACTTCGCTTTTGTCCTTTGCAGCATCAAGTCCCTCTGAAATGCGGTTTCCCACCATGACAACCGTGTGATCCGGAAACAGCATATTCGAGTATCTCATGCCAAGGCGTCCAGTGGTCAGCACCACCCGATCTGCCTGCCGTATCAGTTCATGCTTCGTCTCGAGTAGGTGCTCGTTCCACGGCTCGACAAAACCTGTTGTTCCGAGTATCGATATCCCGCAGGTGACTCCGACCCTGCTGTTCAGCGTCTCGAGACCAATTTCCTCACCTCGTGGAACATAGATCAGAACGTCTGCACCGGAAATGCCGATCTCGCGTACAGCTTCTCTGATTGCGGTGCGTATCTGCTTCATCGGCACCGGATTGATCGCAGGCACACCCCTCTTAACCCCGATGCCGATCCCTGCTCTAATCGATATACCATCACCGGAATTATCAGCATTATCAGCATTGTCTACATTATCAGCATTACCAGCATCGCCTGATTCATGCGCTTCTGCCACGATCTCGATCCCGCCTGTGACATCGAACCCGTGATCCCCGCAGTCCTTGATCGCAGATGCCCTGCCACCTGATGCCGAGACTGGCAGCGTCACCTCGATTCCAACCGGTGTCAGGACGGTGACCTGCTCGATTGTGCATTTGAGCGAGAGCACAGCCGCCTTTGCCGCTGCTGTCGCAGTCGTTCCTGTGGTATACCCGCGCCGCAACACCGAGCCATCAGCGAGCAGTACGAGACGCCCGCTTGTTATGCCCATTTTCAGTTCGTATTCAGGGATGGTAGCGCGCTCTATCCATTCAGGAGGGATTTCGAAGTTGTTGACAGGGTCTTTCATTTATGTTTTCTGTGTTGGATTTCGTTATAATAAGTTGATGCTTTTTTAGATCGGTATGTCGGATTCGAGGGCTGTCGCATCATATATGTTAGATCAACCACAGATGATTGTGCAGTTATCCTGCAAAATCCTAAATCGATGAAGGGTTGCAGATCCGGTACAACCTCCGTGAATCCGATATATCTCTATGTCGTGAAAGCAAAAGATGAGTGTCGCATGTTTCGTCTATTATCTACGTCATCCCTGACAGTAGATGGGTGGGTCAGCATGGCTATGGCTACTATCGATATCTCCGGTTTTTTCGTAATATCTGTACCGCGTAAAATAGAAGAGCAATAAACCGACGAGTAGTAGGGCATTCAAGACAACAGGGGGCCACCATTTAGATCCGAACTCCCAAATATTGATGATGCCTTGGATTACAGAAATAGCTGTCAAAAGCAGGATGAGTTGGTTCATCATGTGGTTATCATCATGCGCCTGTTTCCCAAATTTTATATTATATTTATTACGTAAATTTATGGAGATGTGATTTATCATCTCAATTTTATGTTCCAGCTTTTTATCAAGTATCTTTTCCAAGTTTTCTTCTTCGAGTAATGATTTATACAATGCAACAGAACGGTCACAAAGCTCGATCAACTTTTCAGTACTGACCTCATTGCTGTTACTTAACTCACTGATGCTTTCTCCCACATTGGAATATACCGTGGCAGCACCTGGAATTACTTCACCTGTCTTGTCAGGTTCATTTCGGTATCCGCCATTCATACCATTGCACAAAAATAATCAGGTCAGACTCAAGTAATCGTTGACCAATCTGTTGGTTACCGC
>DAOUXE010000103.1 GCA_030666765.1 Methanosarcinales archaeon | reverse complement strand
GACTTGCCAACACCCCTCTCGCCAGTCCCTATGAATCTTATGCCCTCTATCCTTTTCGCTTTGATGGCAGTGGTGATCCTGCGTTTCAAATCCACCCGCAGTGCATCCCGATCCACAAAAGTTCAGGTTCTAGCCCCTCGGGTCTCAAGCACTCGGTATGGTAGTACATGTTTTGATGATAGAGATAGTTGAGATATATAATCTTCGGCGATGAAATGGGTGCATGAGGTGTATTGCTCGATTCAAGCAGGAACATTGAGATCATACCGCTACAGCCGGACATACACCCCACCATCTCACATATACGTCTTCACATCAGCGACCGTGCACTCTCCGAAATAAAAGATGCTCGCAGCGAGTACCGCAGACGCATTCAATCCCACAAGACTTCGAAGCCGTATGCATGATGGGTTAATTAAAGCTGCCTGCGAAGGATTATTAAGAAGTGATACCTGCCATGAAACAACTGACTCATGTCGCATCCGGGATACTGCTCGCATCGCTTGCACTGCATTACACCTCGCATAACACCTCGCATAGTACGCTCTGTGTTCTCTGTTGGGCAGTGACGTGGTCGATCATAAGTGACTTCGATGTCCACATCCCGACACTTGAGCACCGTGGGCCTACGCACACACTCGCGTTCGCACTTCTTTCGGGCGCGCTCGTGCTTGCGCTTGGGAAATCCCCGTCCACACCGTTTTACGCTTCACTCACCTCGCTTGCTATACTCCTGCACCTGGTGCTTGATTCGCTGACCCCAAACGGTGTACCACTCTGGATGCCATTTAGTAGCAAACGGGTGAGGTTTCCGGTAATCGGCGGGAAGATACGGTCTGATAACCGGGCGTTTAATCTGATCGTCCAGGCAATCGCAATCGGATCGGCGATGATGATTGTTACTTCGTGAGGGGATCGATCTCATGGAGCATCATGTTTGCAAGGCAGATTGGAATTGCTTCGCCCGCGTCCTCCCGCCCCCATAAAGTTTCCGTCTTTAATTCCTTTATCTGCGTGCTACTCGGATTTTGCTTCATTATATGCGCGTATGCCTCGATGAGAAATCCACCTGTGCCGCAACACGGGTCGTACACCGTTTTACCCACCTGCGGCTTCACCGTATCGACGATGACGCGGATAACCTCACGCGGCGGGAAGAACTGCCCTCCATCGTTCTTCTTCTCCCCGAGACTTGGCAGCAGACCCTCGAACGCCTGGGAAATCGGAAATATGTGCTGGTCACCGATACTGGATTCGGAGAGTCTCTGAACATCATCCAGAGCATCGAGAAGGTTAATCTGGCTAGATAAGATGGTCTTTTCCTTGCTACGGAAGATCTCAGAGATAACTTTCTGTTTATTTTCCGCTCCTGGCGTTTCTCCAAGATTTTTTTAGATACGGAAAGAGTTCATCGTTCACGAAGGAGAGAAATGAGCCAAGACCTTGTTCTTCTGAGAGTTCGTGCCGCTTCCTGTCAGTGACCCAGTCCCTCCACCGGCATGGTGGTTCAATCGGTTCGTGATAAGTTCCGCGCAATGATTTCACCCGTCGTTCTTCCTCTTGCTCCACAATGTCCGGATACCGCAGGAAGAACATTATGTCAATTCAGGCACATATAGCCGTGCATCCTTCGCTTTATCACGGCGCAGGATGCCACAGATCGATTTTACCGCTTTATCCATAGCGGATTGTGAATTGATGACTTTACTGTTTTTATTGTTCTTTTTTGTCATGTTTCAAACGACTCCAATAATCATAGAGACTTTTTATTATCTTCTGGAATTAGGTTCGGAAAACCACAGAGAGTACAGGGGGTACAGAGAAAAACAATGGCCCTATGTGGTTAATCTTCTTTGCCATGACCCATTTATCCGAAACAATTTAAAAGTCACCAATCTTACTCCTTTAGATAATTTTCTGTTTCCGATAGAAATTGCGACCAAATCTCGGGAATGTCATTGACAAGGTCTTCCATCTGAGTCTCCTCGATCATGAAACCATAAGTATGGATGAAAAAATGTCTGACGTCAGATACTTGTAGAGTTCATCAGATAGCTCCTCTGAAACAATTCTCATGGATGCCGAGAGGTTTAACAGGTCTTTGTGCCATGTATCTGACATGGGCAGCTCACCACTTTTTGCAACTATAATTTGCTTTAAAATATTTTCTACACCATTATAGATATTGTGAAGAAACGTGCCGATCGCTGCCAGTTCGATAACGGTCTTTTCCTCTCTTTTAATAGTCTGTTTTAGATTATCAAGCGCAATCTCAACATTCTCTTCCTCTGCACGGATCTGTTTAAGCAGTTTATCCATAAATCCGTACCCCGGTCTCTTCTACAAGGTCATTGAATAACGACTTTCGGGATAGATCAACGAGATCGACCGACTTTGGTAACCTTTTGAATAACTCGGCATAGAATTTGAAGAATAGCCGGGGTTCGATTCCTTTTACTCCGATATCGATATCATTGGATTCGATGTCGTCTCTTGTTGAGGAGCCGAATAAGATAACCGATTCGACATTATATCTTTTAGCGCATCGTATGATTGTACCCTTATCTTCTTCTGTTATCATTCCTGTTGCCTCCTTTGTTTGCACTTTAAGTATCTTCTTCGAAATCGAATACTTCCTGCAATATCGCGCCCGGAAGCGATTCTACTGCTTCTAACGTTTTTCCTTCCGTGAAGATCGGATACGCCAGAGCCTGTGTATTGTATCCCCCTTTAGGGTCATCTTCGATCAGGAAAATGATCTCTTTCATCGGTTTTATTCCGTTCATGTAAGCAACCTCATCTTCGTCTCATGAATCAGTACATCCGGTTCCCTATTAAGTCCTACCAGCGCGTCAAATCCACCACCTGCAACCACACCAGTTTCATCAAAGAGCGTACTAGTCTCCAGTTCTTCGATTCCTCCTTTTCCAAACTGGCTGGCAATGGAAACCAGCACTTTGCTCGTTTGTTCCGAAAACCCCCTGAACCACTGCTTGTTCTTGTATCTGAATTCACCTACTCACCCCATTATGGATTTAGGCGCATCCCATAGCCAAGCTCTGCCAGCACATCGAAGAGGTCGCACTATTATCCGTCCTCCAGTTTCCGTATGAGCCGCAGCGAATCGTAAGGCGCTGTAGCATGGTTCTCGTCCGCTACTCGTTTACTGACTTTAGTTCTCACCGAACAATAAAGTATCAACCGTATATGCTCGGGTAATCTCGTGGTTTTATATGTTAGCGCCCCCACAATACTCGAGTATGTACGCTTGTGTAAAGATAGTATGGGGATGCTAAGCGCACAGGTGGGCCTCATGGGTGCTTTAACCGAACACATATAGAGAGGGGTCAATAGTAACCTTGAGGCTATTACTTCAAAAAAAGGTGTACTGTAGAGTCTACCCGACACGGATTTGGGGATGCCCCTGCCGGAACACTGATCCGGATCAATGAGATGTTCCTTCTTGGTGATCGGCGGAGTCCGTGAAGCGTGAAACACACCTCCACGACTCCTGAATCATTGACTCTGGTTGACCTTTGCAAGCATCGATCCAGTCGCGGGGAATCGTATGCGACATCGCGCCTATGATTGCACCTACCATGCCTGCGATGGTGTCGGCATCGCCGCCAAGATTCACTGCCGCGAGAACAGCACTCCTGAAATCATAATGCTTCGAGATGATCGCAAAGACTGTGGGCACCGCTTCCTCAGTCTCAATCCCGCATCCGGTGATATCGATAGCGTCTTTTAGCGATCCCACTGATGCAAGTGAGACTGCTTCCAGAATACGGGATGCGAGATTGTCTGATACTTCGCGGGCGCCATGCACGCCAGCGCGTATAACCATTCCGATATCCGAACCAGCAATCGCTCCGGACACCGCGCACGCAATTGCGCAGGCACCAGCAATCGCAACTGACGAGCCGTGCGTTGCAAGCGAGGATTCGATAGTGCGTGGGATGACCAGATCCGCTGGAAATAGCCATGCGATCGCAGGAGCGCGCATTGCCGCACCATCGGTCGTTCCTCTGGTCGGTGTAAAATCAGGATCTTCCGCAAGTCCGAATAGTGCTTGAGCTGTGGTCGGTCCCATTCGCGGTATGCGCGCGCGGTTCCGAAGGAAGGTCTGCGCGATATGCTGACAATCTACCTTCCCAATCTCACAGATCGATCGCACAACGAGATGTGTCATGATCGTGTCGTCGGTGATCGATGGCTGGCTCAGGAAACCAGTTATGCTGTGGTGCTGCATTGCGATTTCTTCGCGGGTGAGCCCCTCAACAGGCTCGCCGAGCATGTCGCCGATTGCCTGCCCGTACATCGAGTTCAATGTTTTCATAAACAAAATGGTGACGTTGGTTTGTAATCCACATCTTATGACGGGATGCTTGTGTGTTGGTTCTCAACACATCGGTGGAAAACCAACGTCATCAAATTTGGCGCATAGCTCCAATATAACCTTTGTGGCTGAATCAGTGTCTCCCACCTGTGCACATAGCAAACATATAGCAAGAACACCTCTGCCGGATCACTCTCGTTTCGAGAAGAAAAACAGTCCCGGCGGACGTAGTACCATCGAACCATGTATGATGCTTCAACGCACTATCAACGCGATAACCCTTCCGGACCCGTGCGCCCCGCCTGAATGCGAGCGGAGACCGTTAATATCGATGCCTGCAAGAACTGGTACGCATGAACCAGCAGATAGCGGCCGGCGCAGAAGCCGTGATCGAGCGCTCAGGTGGCAGGATCATCAAGCGGAGGGTCTCGAAGAACTACCGCATCCCAAAGCTTGATACGCGAATCAGAGCCGCGAGAACCAGAAGCGAGGCAAAGCTCATATCAGAAGCGCGCAGGTGTGGGGTCCCGACACCGATCATCTATGATGTCGATACAGCCGAGCACACGATTACGATGGAGTTTATTAAGGGTCCGCGGATGAAGGATGTGCTCGATCTGGGTATGAGCGAGCGTATCGGCGAACTTGTCGGCAGGTTGCACGGTTGCGGGATCATTCACGGCGATCTCACGACCTCGAATCTCATCCTGCACACTGGCGGTGGCGACGGTGATAGTGGTGACCGGATATATTTCATCGACTTCGGGCTTGGGTATTTCGAGAAGACTATAGAGGCACAGGGTGTCGATGTGCATGTGCTCTTCCAGACGTTTGTAAGCACGCACCGCGAATCGGGGCTTGAAGAGGCGTTCTCTGCTGGATATCGGCGGACGTTCACGGGTGCTGATCAGGTGCTTACACGCGTGCGCGAGATCGAGGCGCGGGGGAGGTATCTGTGATTATGTGGTCATGGCACTGTTGATTTTGTTGCGAAAATAGTAGCTCTCTGGTAATTCACGTTGCATACACTTTTTCACGCTTCCGGGAGATCTGGTTATAATAAGGGAGTTATTTTTGTATCTGCTTAGTTTTATTTCCCATGTT
>DAOUXE010000196.1 GCA_030666765.1 Methanosarcinales archaeon | reverse complement strand
GACCCATGGGACCGGCTGAGAAGCCTTGCGGATGAAATTCGAAAGACCCCGCTTCAGATGCTTCTTCGGGGGCAGAACCTTGTCGGATACCGGCATTATCCTGATGATATTGTCATTAAATTCGTTGAAAAATCAGCAGAAAATGGAATCGAGATATTCCGGGTCTTCGATGCCGTAAACGACATCCGGAATATGGAGGTTGCAATCACTGCAGCAAAGAAAACAGGTGCACACGTTCAGGGGACGATCAGCTACACTATAAGCCCTGTGCACACGATAGAGACGTTTGTCGCGAACGCAAAGGAACTGGCAGCGCTTGATTGTGACTCTATCTGCATAAAGGATATGGCAGGTCTCATCTCGCCGCACGCCGCTTATGACCTTATCAAGATACTCAAGGATGAGGTTGGGTTGCCTGTTGACCTGCATTCGCACAGCACCAGCGGGATGGCGCCCATGAGCTACATGGCTGCCTGCAGGGCAGGGGTTGATATACTTGATACGGCATTCTCCCCGTTTGCAGGCGGCACATCCCAGCCGCCGACAGAAACTGTGGTTGCAGGGCTTGACGGAACACCGTACGATACCGGTATTGACATTGCTCTCCTGACCGATATAAAGGAGTATTTCGACGGTGTAAAAGAGAAATACAGAAGCATCCTCGATCCGGTATCCGAGAAGATCGATACGAGCGTCCTGATCCACCAGATACCAGGGGGAATGCTCTCAAATCTGGTGTCCCAGCTTAAGGAACAGAACGCAATGGACCGGTATGACGATGTGCTTCAAGAGATGCCGAAGGTGCGGGAGGATCTTGGCTATCCTCCGCTTGTAACGCCAACCAGTCAGATCGTGGGCACCCAGGCGGTATTAAACGTCCTGATGGGCGAGCGGTACAAAGTCATACCAAAGGAGGTGCGAGACTATGTAAGTGGCATATATGGAAGACCTCCTGCTCCGATTAACAAGCAGCTGCTTGCAAAGGTGCTTGGTGATGATGTGGCTGTAACATGCCGACCTGCCGACCTGCTCCCGCCTGAACTTGAGATGCGGACAAAAGAAGCAGAGGAACTTGGAATCGTCAAGAAAGAGGAGGATATCTTGACTTATGCCATTTATCCACAGATCGCTCCGAAGTTCCTTAAGGGCGAGTCAGAGGAAGAGAAGTTACAGACGGCAGCAGAGGCCGTGGCAACCGGTAGCAGCGGAGTTCCTGTTCATGCCGGACTATTTAACAAATTCAAGGTGGTCGTCGATGGGGAGGCGTTTGTTGTAGAGGTCGAGCCGACCGGGACTGGCGAGATGGATGCTGCTACCGGTGCCGGTGATGTGAAGCAAGCCCCAGCGTCCGCGGAAGGCGGGATAGCAAGCAACATGCACGGAATGGTTCTCGGGCTGAAAGTTTCAAAAGGGGACGTAGTCGAGGAGGGCGATGTCGTTGCAGTGATCGAGGCTATGAAGATGGAGAACAACATCCATTCCCCACACAGCGGGATCGTAAGGGAGATATTCGTCTCTGAAGGTGATACCGTGGGTGCGGGGGACAATCTCATGTCAGTCTACTAAACAGGAGTAACAGGAGGGTCTTTACTTTGTTTAACACAATACTGGTTGCGAACCGAGGCGAGATCGCTATACGGGCGATGAGGGCATGCCACGAGATGGGTATATCGACTGTGGCGGTATATTCGGAGGCGGACAAACACGCGCTATTCGCAAAGTACGCTGACGTTGCCCACTGCATCGGACCTCCACCGACAAGCCAGAGTTACCTTATGATCGATAGGATTCTCGATGTCGCGGAGAAGACAGGCGCAGACGCGATCCACCCGGGATATGGTTTTCTTTCCGAAAATCCGGTTTTCGTAAGCGAATGTGAGAAGGCGGGAATCGTCTTCATAGGTCCGTCCAGCAAGTCTATGGAAGCTTCCGGCAGCAAGATCGCTGCAAGAAAGGCGATGGAAGAGGCAGGCATTCCGATCATCCCAGGAATCTCTGCCGGAATCGATGATCTTGAGTCCACACTCGATGATGCGGAGAAGATCGGGTATCCGGTCATCGTGAAAGCATCAGCAGGCGGTGGTGGGATCGGGATGAAGATCGCAAACAACGCTTCCGAATTGCGCGGTGCCATCGATTCGACCCGGACAGTGGCCGAATCGGTGTTTGGCGATGCCACCATCTTTATGGAGAAATACTTGCACCAGCCAAGACATATCGAGTTCCAGATCCTTGCAGATTCCCGCGGAAATACGATCCACTTAAACGAGAGAGAGTGTTCGATACAGCGTCGCCACCAGAAACTGATCGAAGAGTCGCCATCACCGGTCATGACCCCGGAGCTTCGGGAAGAGATGGGCAGGACGGCAATTGAGGCGGCAGAGGCATTTCGTTATACCAATGCAGGGACTGTGGAGTTCATCTACTCTGACGGAGACTTCTACTTTCTCGAGATGAATGCGAGACTGCAGGTGGAGCATCCGATAACCGAGCAGGTGACCGGGATTGATATCGTAAGAAGGCAGATAAGAATCGCAGCAGGCGAGGAACTTGATCGCAGGCAGGAGGATATTGGCATCAACGGCTGGGCTATCGAGTGCAGGATCAATGCCGAAGACCCGATGAACGATTTCGCACCATCACCTGGAAGACTCACGCGGTACCGATCACCAGGAGGTCCCGGGATACGGGTAGACAGCGGCGTCTATATGGGCTATACGATCTCCCCGTACTACGACTCGATGGTATCCAAACTAATAGCGTGGGGCGAAGACCGGATCGAAGCCATCGAACGGATGCGCCGGGCACTGTATGAGTACGTCATCATTGGTGTTACAACAAACATCCCGTTTCACAAGGCGGTACTCGGAAACCCGCACTTCATAAGAGCTGAACTCACGACACACTTCATCGATGACTTTGACGTACTGACAGATGTTGCCTCTGTGGTTGAACAGGAGAAAGTGAAGGGCGCGACCCTTGCTTCTGCCATAGGTTCGGATGACCAGAAGGTTGCGGCGATAACCGCTGCTGTGCAGACGTATATGGGTAGCTCCACTTAAATGGCGGACAATTGATCATGAAAACAGAACAAAAAATCTTAGAAATGCTAAAAGAAAACTCTGAAGAATTTGTTTCAGGTGAAGACATATCAGAGGCTTTAAACATCTCGCGGACGATGGTATGGAAGCATGTCAATGCACTGCGGGACTGTGGGTATACAATCGAATCGGTCACAGGCAAGGGTTACATGCTCAAAGACATTCCTGACATGCTCCTGCCTGCTGAAATCGAGAAAGGACTTAAAACAGAGTTTGTTGGCAGGCAGATACATCATTTCGATACACTTGCCTCCACCAATCTGAGTGCCAGAAAGATTGCCGCAGATAGCCCAGACGGAACCGTCGTTATTGCAGAGGAACAGTTCGAGGGCAGGGGCAGGACGGGTAGGGTGTGGGCATCTCCGCCGGGAGGGATATATCTCTCGATCATCCTGAAACCTGATATCCCGCCTGACCACCTCCACAGGTTGACACTTGTTACCGGAGTTGCGGCTGTCGAAGTCTTAAAGGAACTGGGGATTGACGCAAGAATAAAGTGGCCCAACGATATACTTATAAACGAGAAGAAGGTCTGTGGCATCTTAACTGAGATCGATGCAGAGGCAGATGCCATGAATTATGTGGTCATCGGGATCGGGATCAATGCCAATACCGGGCTCGATCT
>DAOUXE010000201.1 GCA_030666765.1 Methanosarcinales archaeon | reverse complement strand
CTCTTTTCTTGTAACTTCGTGGGACCAGTTTTTACTATGGCACAGTATTTATTCTTGGACGATTCGTAGCAAGTCTTAATAAAAACTGTGCCAGTTCAGTTGCATATGCATAGACGAAAAATGACCCTCGAAATTGACATTGGCGATAACGCAGTCGACCGCATAGAATATCTCGAACTGGAGATTCTTGCCCAGGACATCTGCGGGCAGGCGGCAAGGAAATATCTCGCCAGTTTGCAGGATGATGTGGCATAACAAGTGGAAATAAGGAAGGGGGCAAAAAAGTGCGTATCAAAACACCCATTTTGAATTTGACTTCCATGCAAAGAGAACGCTCGATGAAGTGGGAAAAACATTCATAGTGCCTTATTTACACAATCGAAACTCCGCGCTCGACCGCAGCAAACCACACACCACTCAGGCGGGATGCCAACCTTTTTAACCCTCACGATATTATACACACTCACACATAGAATTTTTCCCTGTAGGGAGGTATACCGACCATGCCACTCAAGAACTACGGAGTACTGAAAGGAAAAGCGATCGACAGCAGAGAGGGAATGGGGGCAAGTCCCCATTTTCAGATACTGGTCGTTGACGATGATCTGCGGCACCGCATCGCGATCAATGTCAAATCGAAGGTGGAGCCGTCAGAACTGTTGTATTATGTGGATGAGAACTTTGACCATCCGATGGTAACAGAGCTTGAGTCTCTGTCTACTGGTTTTCACGAACTCCCGTCCGAGCCCGGGGGGATGGCGCTTGACTACATAAGGGGGAACTGCTTTGACATCACCATGGCAAAGCCGCTGCCCCACGACATCCCGGGTCCTGACAACGACTTGAATGAACTGATCCACAAGTACGTTGCGAGAGCGATTGCGATGGAAAATAGCGCGGTGTATGCGTTTGGTGAAAAATGGGGACCTGAGACCAAGCGGGACAAATATTTTGGGTTTAAGCCCGGAAACGGCATCCACGACATCCACGCGAATCAGGGGAACAGCGATGCGTGGAGGCGGGACGACGACGTCTATCAGGACGGCGGGCTCATCATCCACCTGCCAGACGAGGCGCGGTGGGTCGCCATCTTTCTCGCGTTCCAGTCTCAGTGTTTCCACACGGACGATGTCACAGGACACCGGATCCCTGAGGCGTGCGGAGGCGGCACAACATCTGAGGATGAACCGACCGTGGTCAGGGACAAGGATGTGCGTATCATTGCTGCGCTCATAAATCCTGAAGGACACGATTACGGGATTGAAAGCGTAACACTCCTCAACACAACGCCGGATTCGCTCGATCTCGACGACTGGGCGATTGTTGATAAGAATAAGAAGAGAGCGTACTTAAGCGGGAGCATCGGCGCAGGAGAAACCCGGAGGATCACGTTATCAGGCAAAGATGTGCAACTCTCTAACAAGGGTGGGATTATCACGCTGCTCGACCGGAAAGGGCTCAAGGTGGATGGAGTAAGCTATACGAAGAAAGAAGCTTCCAGATCGGGATGGACTATGGTGTTTTAGTCACCTCTGGTCTGGTGCCTGATGCGCTGCCGACGCGGGAGGTCTGGGAATCGATGACCACGACCACCCGTCGCATCACAGCATCCATACCGTCCCCGATCTCTGCCGAGAGGTACTCCCACTCGCCATGGAAATCGGCGAGATCGCACTTGTTCGCAGCAACGATGAACTGAATTGTGAGCGTCTTCTCGATCTCGTGCAACGTATTGGTCTGGGTGGTGAGCGGATACCCGCAGTGCTCGGACGGGTCGATCAGAAGCAACACCACATCGCCGACATGGTTTAGCGCAGTTATCGCCTGCAATTCGATCACGTTTCGGTCACTTAGCGGGCGTATCCGCGAACTGATACCGCAGTCCGCCCTGCGTGAAATGCCCAATGTATGTTACTTTCGAGTATGTGGCGATCTCGAGTTTCGTATCGGTCACACACCTTACAAAAGTATCCACTTCAACAAGTGTATGGTAAAACCCAATCTTCAGTCTTTCTAAAAGATATGCATAAAAACCTCAATCTGTGTTCATCAGTGTTAATCTGTGGCTAAAAGCTTTTGTCAGCCACAGATTAACACGAATTACACTGATTTAAGGTAACATCTGCGTAAATTTATGAAATCTGGATCTACGATAATTATCATAAACCACCGATTTTTTGGATAGTGCATCGGTTACCACTTAATTTGAAGCGGATACGAAATATCCATATACTATAAATATTGTGTGAATTTCAATCCGTCGAGTTTCACTGTGATGTAATGAATCCCTGCGGAATTTATCGATGTCACTGCCTGCAGGGCAGGGCATTATCGGGCAGAGACTTGAAATTGTATTTCAGTTCCTGCAATCCCTTTTCCACCAGATCTCTGCTTGTATACACCTTTATCATCTCAGCAGGCGTCATATTGCGGTGCGTGAATAACGCGAAGAAACCAAACTTCTCGCGCCTGCTGTTCGGATCCTCTTTGCCCACAACTGGTTCAATCACCCCACATACCCCATTTCAACGCGGCATGTAGCATCATCAGCACCGGACGCCATGCACGCAATCCATCCTGGGCGTGGCACGGCTGGAACTCAAGAGATAATAGAGATGACATGAAAATATCGATAGTAGATGACAGGGGCTGCAACAAATTCACCAAATTCTTCGGCATTGTCCGATCCATCAGGTATGTGGGTTTTTAATTTCTTCTGGGTGGATGGGTTATGGCAAAGAAGATTAACCACAGAGGACGCGGAGGGCACAGAGAGTTGCTGTGCTCTCTGTGGCGGTTTTCCGAACCCATTCCGGAAGATAATAACAAGTCTCTCACGTATCCCGGCAAACGCTGCTGATACTGCAGTCAATGACCCAATCGAGATTACTGAACCGGAGTCGGGCTGCGATTGCCCGCAATCAGCGTTTGGGGCGGCAGTATGACTATATACGAACTCGGCGAAACCACAATCGTTTCGCAGATCATCCGCCGCCTGAACATCGAATTTGAGGACTGCGCCGTACTCAACCTCACGGATTCCGAATATCTGGTCGCAACAACGGACATGTTCCACCAGACCACCGACTTCCCGGAGGGGATCACCCCCTGGCAGATCGGGTGGATGTGCGCCGCAGGCACGCTCAGCGACATCGCGGCGATGGGCGCGCATCCGTGCGGTCTGCTCGTAGCAATGGGCATGCCTGACATCGAACCGGAATTTCTGGATTCAATGATCGACGGAATTTCCGCATGCGCACGCAGAAGCAAAACAACGATAATCGGCGGGGACACTGATTCACATCAGGAATTAACGATCACCGGAACAGCGATCGGACGCGTGCCAAAGGACCTGATCCTCTTGAGAAAGGGCGCAAGCGTCGGCGGTCTCGTCTGCACTACCGGGGGCCCCGGAACTGCGGGCGCTGGCATGGCTGAACTGAGATTACAGCGGGGCGCCGGGGATTCGTTTGCGATCAAGAAGTTTCTTGAGCCGATCCCGCTCATACGAGAGGGGATATCGCTTGCAGAGTCAAAATCGGTAACCTCGATGATGGACAATAGCGATGGGCTCGCATTGTCGCTCTATCAACTGGCAGAGATCAATGGATGCGGATTTGGGATACGAGCTGACTCGCTTCCTGTGCCTGCCATATCCGATCCGGACATGGATCCGG
>DAOUXE010000217.1 GCA_030666765.1 Methanosarcinales archaeon | reverse complement strand
TCTCCAAAAACGTCTTCCTGCCTATCACAAACGTCTGCCGGAACCAGTGCAAATACTGCGGGATTCAGGTGTGATCCAGGACATCCCGAAGCGAACCTGATGACCGTAAGCGAAGTTACGAAGATACTCGATGAGGACAGGCGGGCAGGATAGATACAACGGATCTGGAAGTACCGACGGCACCGTTATCAACGCATCCGTATTAAACGGGGAGTTTTTAGAATTTTATATTTAAACTAAATGCTGTTATGACTGGATCAGTTGGTGGGCATGTTGGACAAAGTTATGAATATCCACTACATAATTATTCCCAACTCTATGTTAGATACAGATAATATTATGGTATATAAAAGTTTTGGCACTATGCCCGACGGTCGCAGTTACATCATCCCACGTCCATTGACGCGCAAATGGTGGCTACATTGCAACTTATCAAGTTTATCAAATTCCGGATATGGCGCCGGCCATAATTCCAAATGCAACTACCAGAAGAACGGATATTGAAATACCGATTATAAGCGCAGCGATCCCATAAACATTCATCTTCCCGTAATAACCACAAATAGTCCAGAACGGTGTTATTTCATCATCTGATATAGATTTATGAATTAACCACCCTATTCCGCATGGAACCAGCATTAAATTCAAAGAAACCGCCCCAACTATTACATAACCAATGTTTGGCTCTTTAACCGTTATTAGTTTATCAGCCATACGATCGCCTCAAATATCATACCTCTGTAAGTTTTTCCGGGAAACTGATAAAACTTTACACCCGAAGAGGATTGCCAACTCATACGTTGGCGCAGGATTAAGACTCTGGTTATCCGTACGGTATCCATGCACCGCCAAGATCAAATCCCGAGAACCTCTTCCATGCCGTGTACCCTTTTCGAAGCATCCACCACCCACCGCGCGGCTTTGACCGCACCGCCTGCAAACGCCTGCCTGCTGTGCGCCTGATGCTTAATCTCGATCCGCTCGCCATCCCCTGCAAATAACACGAGATGATCACCGATGATGTCACCACCCCTGATCGCATGGATGCCGATCTCGTCACCCCTAGGAGCGAGCCCCTCACGCCCGCAGACCAGTTCTTTGCCCCCGATCACCTTGCTGATCACGTCAGCCGCACGCATCGCGGTTCCTGATGGTGCATCCTTCTTATGGCGGTGGTGCGCCTCAAGGATCTCGATATCCCAGTCGCCGATGTATGCGGCGGCTTCTGCGAGTAGTTTCCAGAAGACATTGACTCCGACCGAGAAGTTGGGTGCAATCACGGCAGGGACGTTTCCGGCTATGATCCCTGCAATCTCCTCCTGGTGCGGTTCGAGTCCGGTCGTCCCGAGAATGATTGCAACACCGTTCTCTACTGCGGCTTTGACGTTTCCGACGGCGGCATCTGCGATTGTGAAGTCGATCAAAACGTCCGGGGAAGTGCTCGCAAGCAACGCATTGATCTTGCGGGCATCGGATACCCGGACATCGCTGACGCCAGCAGCGACGCTGGCACCGGTACCAGTACCCACACCAACCGGCATCCCGATGTCCCGAATGTCGAATGCTGCCACCAGCTCCATATCCGGCGCATCACCGATATTCTCGATTATAAGCGACCCCATGCGCCCGAGTGCGCCTGTTACTGCAACTGTTATCATGATATCACCTTGATCCTGAGATTACCTGTATCTATCTCCCTGTCATCTAATATATTCGTACCCTGTATACTGCCCGCCCTTCAGACCGTCCTGAACTGCCCGAACAGATTGTCCCGCCCGATACGGTGCAGTCTGGCACGCACGAGTACGGCAAGCTTTGACACATCCCCTCTCTTCGCAGACACCGGTGCAACCATATCGATCCACTGCCTCCATGGTGGGAGAAAGTCAAAGCGCTCCACGATCTGATCAAGCGCATCGTCTCGATCGGTTACCAGATCCATCTTGTTTGCCGCGATGATCGTATCGATATTGAGATCGGACAAAAATTCAAACAATTCGATGTCAACCGGTATCTCGCCCCTTTCCGACCATCTATCTACGATCTCGCAGAAAACGCTTGCATCGATCACCTGAACGGCACAGAGGACACGGTCGCAGTTGTCTTCGATATAATGGACAATCGAATTCTTTATGCGCTCCTGAACCACATCCGGGACACCGTGCAGAAATCCATAACCCGGCAGATCGGTTATCAATAGATCCCTAAACGTTATGTGTGTCGGTTTCCTCGTGACACCGGGGCGTCTCCCTGTCTTGACGCTTCTGCCGGTCAGTCTCTTGATCAGCGATGACTTTCCGACGTTTGATCTGCCCGCGAAGATGATCTCATGGTTGATTGTCATCTCTGTTGACCTCTGTTTGCGTACTTGTCTGGGTTGTGGCTGCTTTTGAACGCCCCTTCATCGCCAGATATTCTTTCCGATCCAGTTGAAAGTTCTTTGAACTGCTCAGAAAGCTGTTTATAAGCGATGCCTGCTGCCTGCTCCAGACCTCATTTGGTACCGATTTCACCCACTTGCTGTAACGTCGTATGAATGTCAGACGTTCCATGCGGTTCTGCTCTCTGTTAAATCTCAATTCCATAATCGGTTGCATCCACATCAAACTCCTTAAATAAATTTTTCAGAGTTTTATTCGTTAAGAGGATTTTGTTTTGGGTGTTTTGGATGTTCATATCAAGGGATTCCTTCCCCCAACCTAATTAAGAATACGGTTCGTGGGTATAACCGGATCCCGTCGAGGCGTAAGTATGATCGTTTCTCAAGGGGTGTGCCTATCCTAAAAATTCGCAAACCCGCTGACCATGTACCAGCACGCCCGGACATGTCCAAAACCATTATGTGAAATTGCAAGTATCATAGTAGTATTAAGGATTGCCGGATTGATAAAACTGATCTCCAAAAGGATTTAAGAAAAAACAGGTGCATCTGATGGATTTTACGAAACATCTCGCAGATAAGACGATCGTGCTTGGCATAACCGGCAGCATCGCTGCTGTGCGAACCATCGAACTGGCGCATGAACTGGTCCGCCGCGGGGCTACGGTGCAGGCGGTGATGACCGAACCTGCGGAGCGCATCATCCACCCTGACGCGATTGAATGCGCAACAGGGCGCGCTGCGATCACCGGGTGGACCGGTAAGGTCTCGTGGGTCGAGTACTGCGGTGATGGCGGCGATAGAGAGGGTAGTGGTGCTGGTGATGGTGATTGCAGCGGAGGGGATGCCCGATCTGCTGACCTGCTGCTGATTGCGCCGTGTACTGCAAGCACGATCGGAAAGATTGCGCACGGCATCCCTGACACGCTCGTTTCAATATTTGCAACAACAGCACTCGGCGCAGGAGTTCCTGTCATCGTAGCGCCTGCCATGCACGAGAGCATGTACAATCCGATCGTACGCGGGAACATCGAGATCTTGCGGGATCAGGGCGTCACGATCGTGGGTCCAGTC
>DAOUXE010000266.1 GCA_030666765.1 Methanosarcinales archaeon | reverse complement strand
GTACTTTCTGGCAAGAAAAATAACCGCGGAGGGCGCAGAGAAACGATAGAAGCGCCTAACCGTTTATTTCCTCTCCGCGCACTCTGCGGTTAAATTCCCGGTTTGGTTGCAGTACCCCACACGTTCCAAGTAGTTCCTGCATAGTGAAATCCCAAGATGGTGGTTTTAGGTACCTAATTAGTGACCTTTTTTCACATCACCGATCATTGCTGTTGCCTTGCAGACCTCCTCGATGTCACATATAGCAGCACAGCCCCTGCCACCATCCACGTGCTGCATCCCGGACTCTGATCCGGGTCAGGTGCATCCTGTGGCGTTGTGGCATTGGATCCGGGTGCATTCGGCGCAGGCGTAATGTCGAGTGACGACGCAGGCTCTGGTAGATAAGGATCGCGGCACTGGTACACGTAGAAGAAGACAAGATCCTTCTGCGATCCAACATATATGTGGTCGATGGTCATATTGAATATTGTGTCATCTTCCGGATAGACAAGGCAACCTTTAGCTTCAAATATTCCATAGCTGACAGATGTTCCATTTTGCAGCAATTCGATCCATGCGCTCTCTCCTTTCGCACTCACGCCCTTGACAACAATCGAATATCCCTGGTAGAATGCATGCTGCTCACCGTTTGCAAGCACATAACCCTCGCCATCGATCAGTATCTGCGTCTCGTTGCTGCCGCCGGCAGTGGTGTTTAGGCAATCCGCAGGATAAGCAAGCAGGATCAGTGAGAAAAAAAGCAAGATCCGGCTAGCCTGTGGCATCCACCCCACCCCGGACATCTTCCCAGAAGATCGCGATCAGTTCATTCATACAGGCGACTGCAACCGGCGTCCCGCCTCTGGTTCCGGTGCATGTGATCGATGAGACATCCACGCTGTGCAGCAGATCCTTCGATTCGGAAGCGTTCACGAAACCAACCGGAGTACCCACAACGAGTGCGGGAATGATGCCGCTTTCTATCAACTCGCAGACCAGAAGCGCGGCTGACGGAGCATTCCCGATCACTACTATCGCGCCGTCCAGATCGTGCCCCAGTGCCTTAAATCCTGCCGAGGTCCTGGTGATGCCATACTCAGCAACAAGTTTCTCGCCAGCAGCAATATCGAGCACGCAGGTTACCGGGCAGTCGTGCCCCACCTTCGTGATACCCACAGAGACCATTCTGATATCGGTGTAAATATCCCTATTCTGCCTGATAGCGTCGATTCCTGCGCGAACAGGATCGTTCTTGAACCTGAGCAGACCTGCAAATTCGGGATCGCCGGTTGCGATCACACATCGCTGCCGTATCCGGTCCTCGTATCCGGAATCACCAACGATCTCCCTTGCTATGCTGCGGCTCTTCGATGAGATTTCCCTTGCTTCCGGGGTGCGCGCTCCAAGATCGGAAATTTCAGGCATGTTCACTCACTTTGGAGTTAGAGTCCCATAATATTTCCCTTGACGCCCGGCGCCTAAGTCCCGCTTCCACCGACAATTCCACCCCCAATCACAGCGATCTCGGTTGCATTGCGCCAAGCACATCCCCGAAACCATACCTAAGCGCAATTCTGCGGCTTCTACCGTGCACTCCCTCGGTCGCGATCTCTGCATCGATCAGCCGCAGCGTTGCGAGTTTGTGAAGCATCGCATGAAACCTTGTGTAGCCAAGTCCTGTCAACTCATGAAAGGCGGCATACAGGTCGCCTGCTGTCTGCTCCGTCTCCACCACATCATTAGCCCCTCCTTTCCCTCCCGCCTGCTCCTTCGCCTCAGCCCTCTTCGCAAGGATTATGAGGATCGCCTGTTCGCCACTGCCAAGCGATGCGATCATGCGTGAGAGATGGAGCATCCGGGATTTCTTGTACGCCAACCGCACATCATCTTCCGATATGCTTGTGTCCGCCCGCTCTTCGGCATTGAGCGCAGATCGCTTGAGAAGGTCGATCCCAACCCTGAGATCACCAGCTTCCGACGTATAATCGGCGATAACGTCGAGAACGTCCTCGGAGAGTACTCCCGGGTAGAACCCCAGTTTTGCCCGGTCAGATAGGATGCTTTTCATCTCATTCCACGCATACCTTGGGAACAGAATCTCTTCTGGCAGAAAGATCGAGCCGACCTTCGGATCAAATACATAACTCAGATTGTCATCGCTTAAGATTGCGATTACGCCGATCTTCGTACCTGGATGGGTCTCGTGAGCACGCAACAGCGAATAAAGTACGTTATCTGCCTCTTTTTCGTGGAATAAATAATTTATATCGTCGAGCGCCACGATCAGTATCTTTTCATTCCCTACAAGATACTTTGCAATCTCGTCGAGTATTTTTTTAGACGAAACTCCAGAAGTCGGCGGCGCATGTCCGATCAATTTCCGGAATATCTGTGAAAATATCGTGTACCTGGTCTGGCTTGCCTGGCAGTTGACGTGCGCAGTGATCACGCCGGGGGCATGTTCGTCCAGTTCCTCAAACGCCTTTCTTACTGCCGTGGTCTTCCCGGTACCAGGCGGACCCACGCAGAGCATGTTGAGCGGTCGCATCCCCTGAAGCGCCGGACGAACTCCAAAGATGAGCGATCTGAACTGCGAATCCCGGTGTGCGAAATGCTCAGGGATGTGATCAAATTCGAAGAGTTCGCCCCGCCTGAACAGGGTTTGATCCCACAACAGGGTTGTTCCTGGCATCGTTTTCATTATTTCTTGCAGGTGTTAATTATATGTTTCCCTATCAATCTCCAATGATTTCCAAAAAGCGGTGTAGTTTCCTGAATTTCTCTGCGCCCCCCGCGGTTATTTTTCTTG
>DAOUXE010000147.1 GCA_030666765.1 Methanosarcinales archaeon | reverse complement strand
GAATATAAAAAAATTGTCACTATAGCAAGTAGTGGGGGCAGGACAACCATTGTTGCTATAAATGCATAAAAGATTCCAAGTGTTAGCAAAACCCCCATTTCCATGAGCACCGGCGAACTCCCCCCCATCATTGCACAAAAACCAGCCATCGTGGTTGCAACGGACGCAAAGAGTGCAGTCCCGATCGAGACCACCGAATCCTGCAACGCAAAATCCTCACCCCTCTTCGCCAGCTCAAAGAACCTGTGGGTCACGTGTATCCCGTAATCGATCCCCATACCAACAAGCATCGCACCAAGTCCGACAGTTATAGTAGACAACTTAATCCCGAGGTAGCCCATGGTCCCACTTATCCAGATTACACCCAGAAACACCGGAACAAGGGATAACAAGGCGGTGATCGGATGCTTAAGTAAATACCATAAAATTATGAAGACGAAGATCATGCTGACCGCAATCGTGTTTATCAGGTCGCCTGCCAGAAGCATCATTATATAATTCATGACAGACGGCATCCCTGTAAGACTCGTCTTTATCCCGATCGGTTTTGGAGAATCCTCGATATCCTTCTTTATCTCATGCTCCAGTTCATCCTGCACATCCACATTACCGTTGATATCCACGGGAATTGATATCAGGGTGGATGAATACTCTGAATTAACAAGACCTCTAACCTGCGCGCTATTCTCGATGATCGCACTGATGTGTTCGCAACTCTCTGGAATCTCGCCATTGTTTGCCAGTTTAAGCGCGTACGGCAAACTATTAACCGTTTTCACATTATTCTCACTGGCAATCGAGTCACTCAGGATATTCACATACTCTGCAACCCTCGGGTCCCGAATGTCATTAACCGCATGAGGATCATCAGAGGATGGATCAAGCTCCACTAAAACGAGCATGGTGTCTGTCGATCCAAACTCCGTTGAGATGACATCCTGCATCCGGATAACTTCCAGATCATCCGGCATCATGGCGTCGAACGAAGGATCGAGTTTCATCTGCACAGATCCGAAAGCCATAACAGCAGTGAATACTAGCACGATCAGGAGGATCAGCACCGGATACTTCTCCTGAACCGCTGCTAATTTCCGTAAGGTGTCTTCGATGAGTGGCATGGGTCTGTGAGGTTTATGATGTATTCTGTATACTTATGTAGTTCCATTCTCGTCTGATATTGACCATACGTTGGTCAAATCATGGCACCCGCGTGAGAGGAACAAAGCGCATCCCCTCTTTCCAGTGTTGGCCCTCTGCGTAGATTAGCAGTACACTGGGGAATTCATGCCCGTCCCTGACAGGCTCAACTACGACAAGTCCTTCTCTCCGGTCACCCTCTATAACATGCTGATTTATGAAGATGCGTTCTGCCCCATGAGGGGTTAACGTTCGAGTATCATGCCAGCACACACTGCCATCACGGTCATAGACGATGATCCTGTAATCAGCCCGCTGGTCCTGGAGATTCAGCACCTCAACATAACTGGCCCAATTCGAGGCGTCCCAGTATGAAGCGTATTTTACCATCTTTTTCACCTCCTTCTCTTCTTAAACAGTGGTTTTTTGCTTAGCATATACATCTCCTATATTCAAATCACTAAACCCCGCACTTAAGTGCAGAGCCTGAATATAGCGATTTCATGCAGTTCATTTTACCATGTGTTTCGGCATATTCGCCGTGATTAAGTTAACAGTAACTATAAGCCTGTCACGAGAATCGCACCAGCTCACGCATTGTTAGCAGCATCGCCATGATACTTAAACCTAACTGACCCTCGCGCCCCCTCCGCAATCAGCATGACCAATAGCACTATGTACACCATTCCAGCCCCCCTCAGAAGCAGAATCCCACTACCGGCTACCGTCAGCAGCACATTGGCAAACGCATAAGCGCCTGTGTAAGGCAGCGTTGGCATCCGACTGTACCCCCGAGATGCCCGATCAGCGGATCATATCGCTCAGACTAAGGCCGGTAACACCTATTGCAATCAGGACTATTGAAACGATCTTCAATGCATTTGCCGGTTCTTTGAAGTACAGGATTCCAATGATGCTCACGATCACAACCCCTGATCCAACCCACACAGCGTAGGCGAAACTGAGGTCAAAGGTCTTTAAAGCAAATATAAAGATGGTAAATGCGATTCCCCAGAATACGAAGGTGAGAACAGAGGGGACAATGTTCGAGAAGCCATCGGAGAGCTTCATACAGGTGGTGCCGCAGACCTCCATGATAATTCCTAATGCAAGAAGTAACCATTGCATCGTTTATTATAGCCTCCAAAGTGTTAATATGTTCTTCTGTCAGACCCATGCGCAAAGATATTAAGGCATCAGCGACTTTGATCCATGTATGTATGCAAAGAGACTCACAGCGCTTCCACCCTATCTTTTCGCGGCGATCGATGAGGCAAAAGAAAATGCGATCAAGCGTGGGGTCGATGTCATCGATCTCGGCGTCGGAGATCCTGACCTACCGCCGCCAGCTCACATCATCGATGCACTGTGTGCTTCTGCACACGACCCAAAGCGGCATCAGTATCCCTCATACACAGGAATGTTGACCTTTCGGGAGGCAGCAGCCGAATGGTACAAAAGGACGTTTAATATCACGCTTGAACCAGTAAGCGAGGTACTTGCGCTCATCGGATCGAAGGAAGGGCTTGCGCACATCCCGCTTGCGTTCGTAAACCCTGGCGACGTTGTGCTTGTGCCGGATCCGGCATACCCGGTCTACAAGATCGGGACGCTCTTTGCAGGCGGCGTGCCCTACACTATGCCGCTTCTCGCAGAAGCCGGATTCCTGCCCAATCTGGACGCAATACCTGCCGATGTCGCAGATAATGCCAGACTGATCTTTCTCAATTACCCGAACAACCCGACCGCGGCAGTCGCTGATCTCTCATTTTTTAAGGAAGTAGTCGATTTCGCAAGCGAGCACGACATAATCGTTGTACACGACAATCCGTATTCCGAGATTACATTCGGCAAGTACCAGGCTCCAAGTCTCCTATCCGCGCCGGGAGCGATGGATGTCGGGATCGAGATGCACTCGCTGTCAAAGACATATAACATGACCGGCTGGCGCATCGGTATAGCTTGCGGGAATGCGGAGATCATCTCGGGGCTCGGCGCGGTCAAGACAAACATCGATTCAGGGGTATTTGAGCCAGTCCAGGAGGCGGCAATCACTGCACTGTCAGGTCCTCAGGATTGTATCAGCGATATGCGCAAGATATACACGGAACGAAGAGACCTGGTGATTTCAGGACTACGTACGCTTGGAATCGATGCCACACCGCCAGAAGCGACGTTCTATATCTGGACGCCAGTGCCTGAGGGATACACCTCTCTCTCATTCTCTGCGATGCTTCTTGAGAAGATCGGGATCGTGGCAACACCGGGAGTTGGATTCGGGGAGTACGGCGAGGGGTATGTCCGGTTCTCGCTGACGAGCTCCACCGAGCGGATAGCGGAGGCGGTCGACCGGATGCACAGTGTGTAGGTACTGCGTTCTTTAGCGTACTTTGCGGTAACGGCTCTGCCGTCGACGCTTGCGTTATAATTTAGTAACTACTCAGGTACCCAAAACCACTATCACGGGACTTCACTGTGCAGAGACCATCAGGACCTGAGACATACCGTAACCAAACAAGGAATTTAACCGCAAAGGTAGTAGAGGGGTGCAGAGGGTGGATAAACGGTTAACTGCTCTGCATCCTCCGCGGTTATTTTTCTTTCCAGAAAGTGCAGGAGCGCAATCGTACAACCAATTAATATATCTGAGTGGTTACACAATTTAAGGTATAGTGATTTTACTATAAAATTCGGGCAGTGCCGTGATGCAGCAACGTCCCGACCGGGACTCGAACCCGGGTCCATCGCTCCGGAGGCGATGAGGATATCCGCTACCCTATCGAGACTTTTGACGGGTGTCAAAGGCACAAAGCCAGATGTGCTCTGTCACAAATTTGTGACTACATTATGATTGTATGAACATGTGGTGTAATCAAATATTGTTTTGTAATATGATGTCACGGTCTCACATATACTATTCGGTTTTGCGCTTTCCGGAGCTTCTTTGTAGACTGCGTTCCAAAGCGTAGCAACTGCATACGTACCTGCCACCCTCGCTACAATAACATCTTTCGGATCGTTGCCTATTGTCCAACAATCCATAGCGGTGATCTTTAAACGATTTGTGACTTCGATAAACGGCATTCTGAGGGTTTAGGTTGGATTGTGTCGTGGTAGTAGACCGTAAAATCAAACGACCATCCAAAATTCCATACCACTCGCCGCACATAGCTTGAAGGACTCGATGACACGATCGCAAGTTTAATATAATTATTTTTTGTAATTGATAAAATTTTATTAATACTATCGCATGCCGAAATGGTGGGAATCTTTTGGTATAGTCCTCGATTTTCGGTGAAACGTAAATCACATACCAAAGCTGTCGCGGATTAAGAAGGGGGCGGTTACCTGCCCCTCCTCATCTCAGAACGGTATGTGAGACTTTTACCTCATACACGCTTGCGCATTTCATAACCCTTTCAGCACCTGGGCAGCTGTTTGTTTCTGTGGCATTCCAGTCGTCTGGTTTCAGTATTCATGAACATAAAATATCCTTTAGTTTATTCCATCTCATTTTATACCAGTCGCTCAGTCTTAGAGCCTTCTG
>DAOUXE010000088.1 GCA_030666765.1 Methanosarcinales archaeon | reverse complement strand
GGTGGAAAAACCACGAGATTAACACAGAAATCTTGTTGAAATCCGTGTAATCTTGTGGTTGGCTAAACACGTACATTTTTTTAAAAAATTAAGTAAAAAGGAGAATGGATAGAGCAGAGTTCAGTTTCGATTTTGGCGAGGGTGCATCCACGATATATCATGCGCTGCTGCCAGAAACCTTGGAAGAGTTTCCGAGGAGCCGGGCAGCGCTGTCGGCGGATAGCGGAACGTTACACCTCATCGTGGATGCCGAGGATGTTACTGCTCTGCGTGCCGCATTGAACACGTGGCTCAGGTTGATCAAGGTTGCGTGCGAGATGGTGGAAATCCGGAACGGTCTGGAAATCAAGCAATTTATCAACGCGGAGGGTGCAGAGGATCAATTTAAGAACTTTGCGCTCTCAGTCCTCTGTGGTTAAATCCGGTGACTTTTACCGCTTGTGTGAAATTGGTTTGACCACAGCGGAAAAAGTGATATTTCCGGAAATTCTAACCGTAAATGAGGAAGATGAAGATGAGTTCAACGAAAGCTTACCGCGCTCTTAAAAAAGCAGGGATCGATTTCGTAACGAGTGTTCCCTGTGTCAATTTAGGAGGTCTGCTCGATCTGCTCGAATTCGATCCCGATATTGTGCATACTCCGGTAACAAGAGAAGAAGAGGGGGTTGGGATGTGTGCTGGCGCATACCTTGGAGGCGCGAACCCTGCGATTGTTATGCAGAACTCGGGTCTTGGAAACAGCATCAATGCACTCGCGTCGTTAAATCTGCTCTATAGGATGCCTCTGCTCATGGTCCTCAGCCACAGGGGCGATCTCGGCGAGCAGATATCGGCGCAGGTGCCGATGGGGCAGCTAACGCCCGGATTGCTCGATAATCTTGGGATACCGCGGTACTCTCCCGTTCCTTCTGAGGTTGACCGGATAATCCCGGGCGCATGGACGCTTGCAAAGACCGCAGGGCTGCCTGTCGCGATTTTACTCGGCACATCATTCTGGGTTTGATACCCACGGCACTCATTATCACTTGCGAATACGCAAGCAAATGTACAGCCATCTCTTTTTCAGGCACCCCCAACACTTCACCTGGAGGTACCTACCCAACCACGATCCCATCATCAGTGATCTGATAACCTGCCGACTCCTGCCTGAGCCCAGCCATCGCCTCGATGGTGATCGTCTCGGAATCGAGGTGGATGATGTTATCCACGCTCGCTTTAAGCATCGTCTCGATCTCAGTCTCTGCAGTACCCTCCGTATATGTGATAATGCCAGTTCCGCCCGCCATCTTGATCCGCATGATGTAGGACTTGAGCACCCTGATGACAAGGATTGGTGAATTAAACGCAAACAGCGTTGTCGATGAGTCCAGGATCGACCTGAACTGCTGCGTCTGCTGATATATGTACTGCAACTGCTGGATGACCTTACTTGCGATATCGGTCGGATTCTGGGGCGATGATACCACCAGGTTCTTAGTCTCCTTCTGCATAGCACCGACCGAACCTGATGCCGTATCGATCACATACAGCTTCTTAGCCATGATGTACTCACTGATAAACCAGTCAAAAGCCATCATCTGCTGTTCGAGCTGGGACTGGGTATAGTCAGTCATCAGATACAAGCATATATCTCCGCCCGCTATCGCCTGACGCAAGAACTGGTAGCAGGATATGGACTTTCCGGTCTTTGGCGGACCATAGACGAGAGTCATCGTATTCTCTGGCAGTCCGCCGGTAAGTTCATCAAGTCCGGATATCCCGGACGCTATTTTTGGAATCATATCTCATATATTAGGCTGAAAAGAGTATCCAGGGCCATATCAATCCCCGTTCCATCTGTTGCTGAGACCGGAACAATTGGAATCTCCTCCCAGAGTGACATCTTCTTCTTGATTTCACTAGGCGACAACGCATTCGGAAGGTCTTGTTTGTTGGCGACGATCACCTTTGGTATCGCCTCTGTGCGGCACATCCTGATCATCTCTTTCGCCCGCACAAACGTCTCTGGCTTCGTCGAGTCGATCACGATGAAGGTACCGATCGACTCCCGTCCAAGCGGTTCAAGCAGGAGATCAAACCGCTCCTGACCAGGAGTTCCGAATACGTCGGCAGAGAAGCCTTTGTAGTCGATATGCCCGATATCAAGCCCAACAGTCGTTGGGAATAGTTCAAAGGTCTGCCGCTCCACTGAAACGGTATCCAGAGCGATTGCATGGGTAAATGACGTCTTCCCCGCGTTATATGGTCCGGTCACCAGCAGTTTCGGGATAAAGACCCGGACCCCGCCTGGCTCCAGAACCTCGAAGAAGATCTTAGTCCCCGACACCTCGATCCAGTTCGATTTCGTGATCGCGAATACCTGCCTGTAGACCACCTTCTCTTCGACGCTGAAGAGTTTGACCTCGCAGTCAACGATTTTAGACAATCTTCCGAGCATCACTTTTTCGTAGTTCCATCTCGTGAAGAGGTAGATCATGTTCACATCGTTTGATCGTGCCACCTCGTTTAACTCTTCGAGCATATCGAAGGTCTGGTCAACACCGATGGAATCAAGAAGCGTTGAAACATCCTCGATAACGGCAGTTCCCCCGGCGATATCAGAAATCGCTTCTGCAACCACTCTCTCGCTCTCTTTGAAATCATCGATCTCGTATTTGCCGATCGCTGGCATTCCCATCATTGGGGAGATTGAATCGACAAAGAAAGTCTGACCCGAGTCGAGAGATGACCGCAGATCCCAGCCGTACCTGTGAAATACGTGCTCGATCTCGACCGGTGTTCTCGTGTTTGTGTATATGAAACTTATGTCCCCCTCGTTTCTCATGCGCTCCGCGAGGATCTGGCATCCGAAGACCTCGGATGCGACGCCCGGCATCGCGGTAAACAGCATCGATGTGCCAGCAGGCATTCCACCGCCGAGCATCTCATCGAGCATCGGGATATAGGTCTTACGTCTGCCCTCGGTCTCTACCACCATGTTCAGACCTCTTCAAGGATCTCCTGCACCTGTTTTGCTCTCGTCTCGATCTCCATCATGATCAGCCCGAGTTGCGCGCCGGAGTCTGCCAGTGCGATTAGAATCGCCTTTTCGCCGGCTGGCTGGAGCAGTATCGTGCCCTGCTCGGTCTTTACGTGGATATCACTCACGCTGCCAGTCCCCATCTGAGTACTTGCAGTCTCGGCACTCGCCATGATTGTGGAGCAGAGCGCGGCAACGATCCGCTCGTTCATCTCAGGCGGCATGAGCGCCGTGATCAGTAATCCCTCCTTGGAGACGATACCAGCCGCCTTGATCTGTCCGACTTCCCCGAACCTGGCAAGGACCGTGTCCAGTTTATCCTTCTTAGTCTCAGGCATTTTTCTCACCTACTCGATTATTGTTCGTCACTCGATCAACTCAAAGGTCACCATACAGTCCCCGAGTTCTGATGTTTCATTGGTTATTCGTATCTGGAATTCCTCGCCAAAGACCTTTCTGGCTGCTGATGCTGCATAAAATCCAGGAGGGCAGAGAACACACGAAGTAATTCCCTTCTCACGTAGATATTTAAGCGCGAGTGTGTTGATGCAGTTTTTTACGCGGCATCGAACCGTCTTTCCATCGGTATCCGGAATACAGTGGATCTCATCTGCAACCTCGAGTCCGACAAGCATCTTTGCAAGATCATACATGAAATCAGAGATTGGTTTTCCGGGTTTAAACTCAATTCCAAACTCCTTTTCAGTAGCAGTGATCAGATCGACTCCGACAAGCGGTACCATTGTGGTTTGCAGGATCGGCGCACCTGTTCCGAGCGTCTCCTTCACTGCTCGCTCGAATGCATAAGAGATCGCATTGTAAACGACATAATCTACCTTCTCTTTACGCCACTTTTCAGTCATGATGTTGCCCCCTCCATCATCTCACACTCTGTTATCCTGCATTCATCCCCCGGCTTTAATTTTGCATAACCTTTCCCTCTGACACCCCTCACAACGTCAATGACCCCCCTGACAATCCCGGGCACCGGGCAGACTGTGGTCTCGAATGCGAGCCCCCCAATCTTCTTCGGGCAGACGTTACATCTCTTGATTACAAGCGTAACCAGACCACCGCCCTCGATAATCTCGTACTCATCTCCGAACTCGAGTTCATCTGCGATTGTTCCGATCAAATCCTTTGCGGGAGTGTCTTTGGTAACCAGACCCTTTTTAAGGAGGAGTTTGCCGATTTCGATACCTATGTATGATGCGAAGAGGTTAGTCTGTTCCTGACTCGATCTTCCGAAAAGTTCTCCGATCGCGGCTCCCAGGCCCATGAATGTGCGATGCAGATACTCGATCTTGTTATCCATCTAATCCTCCTTGTATCTGGTTCGTGGTTGAACTGGTGGATACATAAGCTTTTACCAATCAGACACAAACATCTGCGACCACAATACAGGTGTATGCAGGGCAGTAGCCCTTTGATAACCCTTTCCTGAGGTCGCAGGACCGTATATTACATCGCAAGCAGTTCGCCACACCCAGTCTTCTGGTACATTCGTAGATCGGGCATTCGCACCCTACTGCCTCTACAAGCAGAGGTTGTGATCTCTCACACCCTGGACACCTGCCAGACTCCTTTGCCAGACAGACATAACATGCCAGCCCACATGCGCCGAGCTCACATTCCCCTGTCACACCATCAGCCCCTCTCTGAACAGTTCGTCTTCCGGTGCAATCACGAATACGCAAGCGTCCGCACCTTCCGCGATGCACTTGGTCTCAACACACTCGATATCCTCTCTTTCAGTAAGTGCCCTCATGAATCCGGCAAGGATTCCACATGAGTAGTAGCACGCCTTTGAAACGTCACCATGTCGCTTCCATGCCCACCCCTCGAATGCATCCTTGCATGTGACTGTGGCTCTCGCAGATCCATAATCGATCTCACTGACCATAAAATCTCCAAATCCAAGCTGTGTGTAAGCCTCCACGCAATCTCTGAAACCCATATCCGACCGGGTGATGTCGCCTGACTTCACTGCCCCGCTAACATAGGCGATGCCGCCCTCGATTGCGGCATTGTAGTAGACTGTGCCTGTTACGGGACCGATCAGTTGTTCAACCGCTTTTCTGATCCCGTAAAACCCGTGCTCGATGTCGGTGAGGCATGTCCGGGACCCTTCGACGTAGATCCAGCCCCTCCTCCTGAATCTGATAAGATCACATGATATGGCCATCGTTTTGATGATTTACTATGCGGTCGTAATTAAGGTTTGGGACTTTTATGTGGGACTCTTTGATTCCTTCCGGTTCAGGCCAACTACCCCCCCTGTCGGAATGGGTTTGAAACTCTTCCTCGAAAGGAAGTTTCGCAGGGGTGGCTGACATCAGGGCGACCAACCCTTACCTCCCCGAGGTGGAAAGGGGTACCCCTGCATACCATACAGACCGACATGGTCAATTACCTGCAATCCGGTTACCCGGAATTATGGCATAAACGTGTTATCACGTATCAGATTCAAGCTGCTGTCTCCAAAGGAGTGCCTTGCCATTTCAGGCACCAATACATACATTCAGATTAATTATACGCGGTTATCCATATTGGTGGAATCTGCGTAAATGGCTTCACCGCTACTCGTTCTTCTTGCAGACAGTGGCTAAAATTCATATTAGCCATAGATGAAGGCTGATTACACGGATTAAAGGTATTAACGGATTTACGTACAAACATCACCCAATTTTTGGTAACTACTCAGGTACCTAAACCACTATCGGGGGACTTCACTATGCAGGAACTATCC
>DAOUXE010000216.1 GCA_030666765.1 Methanosarcinales archaeon | reverse complement strand
CTAATTTCAGCAGCAAGATACACAAATGCGTTTATACTTTCCTATACGTCAAGAAAGCCCCTTCGGGGCAAAATTGAAGTGTGATGTTTTTCTCATAATGTATCCAATTTCAGCAGCAAGATACGCAAATGCGTTTGTACTTTCCTATACGTGAAATTAGATATCCCATCTACCTCTCGGTTTTAATCTTCTTGTTGTCAGGGTATATTCAATATAGAATCAGGAGCATGTTAGTATATGGAAATACCGTTACTAAATGACATCGTCATCATATTCGGACTGTCCATCGCTGTACTCTTCATATTCCATCTGATCCGGGTGCCAGCGATCGTGGGATTTCTCTTAACCGGGATACTGGCAGGACCTCACGGACTAGGGTTGGTACATGATGTCCATCAAGTCGAAATTTTAGCCGAGATGGGCGTCATATTTCTGCTCTTTGCGATCGGACTTGAGTTCTCATTGAAACGCATGTCACAGATCAAGAGATCGATCCTGCTTGGCGGCTCGCTCCAGGTATTGCTAACCATCGCGGCTGTTTTTGCAATAGCCACAGAGATCGGTCTCATATCTGGCGAATCGATCTTCATGGGATTCCTTATAGCGCTCAGCAGCACGGCAATCGTGCTCAAGCTCATCCAGGAACGGGCTGAAATAGACAGCCCTCATGGGCAGGCAACTCTCGCCATCCTGCTCTTCCAGGACGTTATCATCGTTCCGATGATGCTGTTTACACCATTGCTTGCTGGTGCAACAGGGAATTTGGGTGAGTCCCTCCTCGTTCTTGTGGCAAAAGGGATTGGAATTGTCCTGTTGGTGGCAGTTGGTGCCAGGTGGATCGTGCCGCAGGCGTTGTACCAGATCGCAAGGACGCGGAGCCGGGAACTGTTCCTGCTGAGTATTTTTATGATCTGTCTCACAGTTGTGTGGCTTACCGCAAGTATGGGACTCTCCCTTGCACTGGGTGCATTTCTGGCAGGCTTGACCATATCCCAATCTGAATACAGCCATCACGCACTCGGCAATGTTTTGCCCTTCCGCGATGTATTTATGAGCTTCTTTTTTGTCTCGATCGGGATGCTCTTAGATCTCAATTTTCTTTTTCAGCAGCCCGGGCTCATTTTGCTGATTGTTCTCTCTCTTCTGGTATTAAAAGCAGTCATTGCTTGTGCTGTTGCTTTTTTACTTGGATTTCCACTCCGCACTACAATCCTGGTGGGGCTTGCACTCTGCCAGGTCGGTGAATTTTCGTTCATCCTTTCAGGGACCGGTGCCCAACATGGTTTGCTTGCCGGACCTGCATACCAGTTTTTCCTGACCGTCTCTGTCCTGACCATGGCAGCGACACCGTTTATCATAGCACTGTCACCTCGCATAGCGGACGGTGCACTGCGGTTGCCGCTGCCTGGAATATTAAAATCAGGCTGGCATCCTGTGCAGGGGGTGGACCGTGCTTGCAAACAGGATCACTTGATCATCATCGGTTTTGGGGTAAACGGCAGGAATGTGGCTCGAGCCGCCAGGATATCAGGCATCCCGTACACGATCCTTGAGATGGACCCGGACATAGTGAGGGGTGAACAAGCAAAGGGTGAGCCGATATATTATGGCGATGCAACTTACGAGGCGGTATTTCATCATGCGAACATCAAGGACGCAAGAATTGTGGTGATAGCAATCTCCGACCCCGCTGCAACCCGCCGAATTACCGCAATCACCAGGAGGCTCAATCCAAAGGTACATATCATTGTAAGAACACGTTATCTCCAGGAAATGAAGCCCCTGTATGAATTAGGGGCTGACGACGTTATCCCGGAGGAGTTCGAGACCTCTGTGGAGATATTCACCCGGGTTCTGGTGAAGTACCTTATACCCAGAGATGAGATCGAGAGCTTCATAGCTGTTGTGCGGTCAGATGGTTATGAGATGCTTCGAAGCCTTTCAAAAGAGCCTACATCTTTTCCGGGATTGAAACAGCATCTTCCCGACGTCGAGATCGTCACGCTGCGGGTTTTTAAGCGAGCTCCCGCGGCTGGAAAGACGTTGGCGGAGGTCGGGCTTCGGAAGAAGTGTGGCGTCACATTGCTTGCAGTGCGCCGGAACTCGCAGATGATCTCCAATCCGGATGGGGACATGCACCTCTGTGCCGGCGATCTGCTTGTTGTCATCGGACCGCCGGACAAAATTGCCAGGGCCATGGATTTATTCGATAATCCTGAAAGGGAGTGATTAGCACGTGAGTCGGAAGGATGATGGATTATGATCGCAAACACACAGGAATCCCCGGTAGAGACACGCCAGATCGGGGACGCCATACTTGAAAAAGATCGCCAATATGGCAGTATTCGGATATGCGATGGGCGTAGCAACCAACCTGGCGCATAGAGCTCGGTTAGTTTTAAGTATCGTGGCTGATATACTAACCAATAGGTATGGGGCGATGCGGTTGTATGGTGGGCTGTATATTGCTGGCTCACCATACACAAGCCCTTATATCTGGCACGTCCATCAAGACGCGAGGTATGTCTCATGAATGAAGAAGAGGTTAGAATAGAATCTAAAAGGGAGATATACGACAGTTTTCCAAAACTCGTCGTGTATGTGAGTATTGCAATCTTAATTTATCTGTTTGCAATACTGGTATTTATACCGCTTGGACACGGGTTCGATATCGCAGGAGTGTCAACGGCGACCGTCATAAGCGCGATTGCCATCATAGCGGTACTGGTACTACTGTGGCGCAGTTCCCGCGAGATTAAGGATCTGTGTGATGCGATCGGTGGCTTAATAGCGGTCAATGTTGGCAGAGAAGGCGCGAGTGATGAAGAGGTTGCGCATTACCAGAAGGGTGTGAAGGGGATTGTATATGTATTTGCAGTGGTCATTGCATTCCTGTTCATCGGTTCGCTGCTTACTGAGATATCAGAAGGAGCCGCTGGGATTCTGCTTATATTGATATTCCTGTGGGCAGTTTGCACACTGTATTCCTCTGGAATGGCAATATCGGCCGAAATCGAAGCAACAGCAAACGAAGTAGCACAAAAACTGGAGAAGGGTGTTGCGAAAAAGGAGGAAGAATATTGAAATAAGCCATTACGGCTTATTTTTATTTTTTAAGGATTTTTATGGAATCGATAAATAAATTATTAATGCAGACGGTATTATTAATTATTACTGTGCTGCCGTTTATAGCATATACGGAACTGGGCAAGGTCGAGGGTACCAGCGAATCCATCCGGAACGCAGTAGAGGTCATCAATAATAATATACACAATGCAATCTACTTTACTGCCGACATATTGGATCCATTCATCCCTCCTGAGTTAGGCACCGCTCATGATATTGTGGTATCCGCTATATTAATTTCCGGAATGCTACTCACCGTGATTTTAGCGGTTCTTATCATAAGAACAAGCGCAAATATCATCACAGAGTGGGCTATGGAGAAAGATGCCTGATAAAAACATTATGAAGTT
>DAOUXE010000260.1 GCA_030666765.1 Methanosarcinales archaeon | reverse complement strand
CACAGAAATCTTGTGAAAATCCGTGTAATCTTGTGGTTCCTACCACGAGTTATTCAAGCTGTACTTTTGCTACTTTATTGTTGGTGAGTACCAACCAACCAATCCCAAAAGAATATGTAGCATTGTAACAACATGGAGTCTATGCTTCCGATACTCACGAAGTCGCTTAAAGACGCGCCGATCACGCTTCGTGGCGAATATTATTACTTCATCCACCCGATAACGGATGGTGTGCCCGAACTTACACCCGCGCTCCTCTCAGAGGTTGCGGATCGCATCATTGAACTAACGGATACCAGTGTGGACAAGATCGTAACCATCGAGGCGATGGGGCTCCCGATCGGGACCGCGCTTTCTATGAAAACGGGCATCCCGCTTGTAGTCATCCGAAAAAGGCAGTACAATCTACCAAATGAGATTGCCGTACATCAGCGCACAGGATATTCAAAGGGAGAGCTGTATCTGAATGGGATTAATAAAGGAGATCGTGTGCTGGTCGTGGACGATGTGATCAGTACAGGGGGTACGATGAAAGCGGTCAGCCTTGCGCTTGAACTTGCTGGCGCGGAGGTATCGGATATCGTCGTGGTCATCGAGCGCGGCGAAGGCGCAGAGGTGCTGCGTGTCGCGGGACGTGATGTGAAGACGCTGGTCACGGTGGAGGCAGGAGCAGAGGGCGTCACGATCAAATCGGCTCAGTGATGGCTGATACGGTTCCGGTCTCTGATCTCGTCACTTATCTGCGATGCCCGCGCCTTGTATACTTTCGCAGTCGTAAAAACGACCGCAAACCGGTAGAGCGGGATGTGAATACGAGGTACTTAGTCCACCTACTCTCAAAGGAACTTTCGCTCACATATCACCGCGCTGCTGCAAGCACAAGTGAAGATGTGGCAGAAGTGCTGCGGACCGAACTTGACCGCATCGTAAACGACATATCTGTTATCTACCGTGCCGAACTTGCAGGCGTGGATCACTCTGTGATCCGGGACGTAGCAGATAGTATCGATACCGGCGCAATCGGACTGCGGATCACGGACGTCATCCGGAGAACCGGGAGGGACGAACTTCTCGCAAGGATAACTCCATGTGCGGTCGAGTACGCAATCTATTCGGACGCTCTCGGGCTCGCGGGGTCTCCAGACAAACTGGTACGGGTGGGTGACCGCGTGCTGCCGTACATGATCAGGACCGGCGATAAGCCGGAAAATGGGGTATGGAAACCCGACCGGCTACAGATTACAGCGTATGCGATGCTTGTGGAAGAGCGGTTCGGAGCGGTCGTGGAGCACGGTTTTGTAGAGTACGCACGGTTCTTTGATCTACGGGAGGTGGTTATCCGATCAAGAGATCGGCGCAGGATTCTCGAGCTGCGAAACCGGGTTCGGATGATCAAAGGTGGTAGGATGCCTGATCGCCCACAGGACGCGCCATGTAAGCTCTGTGCATTTGCGGAGGATTGTATTGCGAAGCGGTCGCTTGCATCAAAGTTCTGGTAGCGTTTCCAAATTCGGTGATCCGTAGTAAATATTAAAATTCAGAGATAGCCGGAAAACGTATCCACTCCAAAAAGGAGGGTAAGAGGTATACGGGCTTCAATTTACCTAAATCTTATGTTATGGTCTGTTTTGAGTTCTAAAGATCATCTGTTATCGATTTAGTAACATTCTATTATACCTTTAAGATTTAAATTAATACTTATTATATAGTTTAAAACATCATTTGCATAAATCCATAGCAATAAGTTGTTGATTTGTATATGTTACCCCCATTTACCCTCTAATTTGGAGGGGATGCCGGAAAACATATATACAAGCGACCGCACCACAATATAATTGATGGTTATCATTGCCCTTGGAGGTATACAATGGATGCGTTACTACTTGCAATTATATCATTTGGTGGGTTTCTTCTGGCATACCGGTTCTACGCAACCTTTCTTGCAGAAAAGATATTTGCACTAAATCCGGTTGTGAAAACACCCGCGCATGAATTGGAGGATGGTGTCGATTACGTGCCGACCCTGAAATCCATACTCTTCGGACATCACTTCGCGTCGATTGCCGGTGCAGCACCAATCGTCGGTCCTGCTATCGGTGTGATCTGGGGCTGGCTTCCCGCTTTTCTCTGGGTTATATTCGGGACGATATTCTTAGGCGCGGTCCATGACTTCGGCTCGCTGGTCGTATCTCTGAGGCATCAGGGGAAGTCCATCGGCGAACTTACCGAAGACATCATAGGGACTCGTGCAAGGAATCTGTTTTTATTGATTATGTTCTTCCTGCTCCTGGTCGTGATTGCTGTCTTTGCTCTCGTGATTGCTCTGATGCTTGACTGGTATCCTCAGACGGTCTTCCCAATAGCATGTGAGATGATCATCGCGGTCGCTGTCGGATATATGGTATATCGGATGAAGACCGGCGTCTTGATACCGACCATCATCGCGGTGGTAGTTATGTACGTTACGATATACATTGGAGTGTATGTACTGGATCCAATTGTACTCGGAGAGACATTCCTCGGTTCCGGGTTGACCACATGGATATACATCATACTGCTCTACTCGTTCATCGCATCGGTGCTCCCGGTCTGGCTACTCTTGCAGCCGAGGGATCATATCAACGCGCATGAACTCTTCATCGGCATGGGGCTCATGTATCTTGGGCTCCTGATCCTGCGACCGGATGTGGTTGCGCCTGCAGTTCAGTTACACCCGGAAGGTGCTCCGTCGATCTACCCGTTCCTCTTTGTGACGATCGCATGCGGCGCGATATCTGGATTCCACAGCCTCGTGTCATCGGGAACCACTGTTAAGCAACTGGACAATGAGGCTCACGCAAAAATGATCGGTTATGGTGGCATGCTTGCAGAAGGCGCATTAGCTACCATTGCTATCATTGCATGCACAGCAGGATTT
>DAOUXE010000208.1 GCA_030666765.1 Methanosarcinales archaeon | reverse complement strand
GATATGGCATCTTTTAGCGAGAACAACTGCTTGATATAATTGGCGTCAAAGTCAACAGTACTCTCAAATCTGGTGAATATACGCCGTATCGCAGGATAGGATATGGCATAGACCCTATCCACACCTTCTTCGTGGTACATCGCTTTGATAACGTCTTTCAGTTGCCGATCATCCGCAAATCGGCCCTTGAGTTCAGGTCTTGACCCCTGCCCGGTCTGCACGATCTTCAGTGGCACACCGGAATCGTGGATGATAATAATCGCAGTCTCTGGCTTGCCCCTGTGAAATATGGCATGATATAGGTTGTTCCAGTGCTCAATACCCCAGTCCAGAATTCTGATATCCTCACCGATCATGAGAAGTAACCTCAAGAACTCGGACCGTGTATGCAGGAATCCTGATCATCGGACCAACCATCTCTTCGCTATCCGGATCAAGATATATCCCACCGATATCAACATCTTTCTCGCCTATCCGAGTGTTTGCAACGAATAGAATCTCTCTGCAATCTGCTCCGTCTGCTATATGCACTGCTGCATCGATCTGTGGATCAGTACATGGAATCACACGTCGCATCCCGCCAGCGGTTGCGATCCGATCGATTATGCTGATTAGCCCTGCCGGGACATCTTCTGTTACCTTTGGAAAGAGGAATCCAAAGTGGATGATGCTACCGCTCTCAATCTTCTGCTGGTATATGATTGTTCCCGGGTCAGCGGTCAGAACAGAAACGGAATCGGGTGTGCCACCAGTTGTATTATCGATTGTACCGTTGGCTACGCCGGTATCAAATATGGCTACATCTTTCAGTTGGGTACCCTCCACCATCACCTCGTCCATTCGTCCGTCAGGCTTTGGTAGATATTCTCTGATAATTCCGAATTCTTTGATGTGTTCGTCGAATTTGGGGACTCTTGGTCCTATAACAAGACATCCACCATCTTTTACATAGTTGATTAATTTATCCTGAACATCTCTGCTCATGAAATCAAATGTAGGCACTGCCACCACCTTGTACTCGGAGAGCCGCTCCAGGGGAAGTTCGGTATCGCCGATAGTAACAGCGTACTTCGCAGCACCGAACCCATAGTACAGCGCATCCCACTGCCGCCCGTATTCGAGCTGGATAATGTTATTAAATCCGAGATCGTCCTCGCTAACATAGTATTCAGACGTTATGCCGCCAAGAATCGGTATCGGCGTGAGAAGCGATGATGCAAGTTCGAGACGGGCACAATCACGGTTTATTAACAGAATTCCTTCGCATTTTAGCCTAAGTTTCTGATAATTTGTCCGTTTGATGATCCGGTTAAACCTCTGGTATAACCGGAATCGCTCTTTTCTGACCCCTCCGAATCGGTCGATCGGGCTTCCAACCCATCGTTCACGCTCGACTAACATGTAAAAATTGATTCCTGAAAACCCATGCATGAGCGCGGCATAAGTTGTGAATTCGGCATCGTCGAGCATGATCGGTTTGACCGGGATCGGGAGTGCAACGAATCCCGATGCAAACTCTGTTATAAACGGCACACAACTCGTGCCACCGAGATACTGGACGCACCGTTTTACCTTATGATACTCCTCTTTGTAGTAGTAGAGGTCAAAACCTACCGTATCAACGATCTCCTCCATCTTAATCTGGTTGTATGGTGGTTTTATGCATACCCCTGGCAGATTATGGTACATGAACGTGGCAACGCCGCGCTCCTTTAACATATCGCTGATACGCGCAAGCCCATACTGTAGATAGTATTCCTTGTACTCGATCCAGTCCAGATAATATGGAAGATCGTTTCGATCCCTCGCATTGAAGTCGCGGGGTGGTGGCACTTTATCAAACGAATTATAATCTGTTCCGTATACGCGGTTCAACCGCTCGATGTCATGGTATTTTTCGTTTAAGAACCGCAGATACAGAAGAATCGCGCCTTCTGAGTAGTCGTGATCATACGGCTGGGTGCGCAGGAAGAAGGACATCTCGTTGTCTGCCTGAACAGCGATTACACAGCCGTGTGGGTGGAGATGATCTCTTATGGTCGGGCAGACGCGATCGAAATATATGCCGACCTCCCGGTAAAATTTTTCCGATGCATAACTCGGTACAGGAAACATCCTTGGTGGTGATGGGAATACTACTGGTGTGCCGTCGGCAGTGGCCGATTGGACCAAGGGATCCATAAGAACCCGCTTTGGAAACCCGAAATATGTGATCTCGGAGTTGACATGCGGACCCGGACGCAGCAGCACACACAGATTCTTATCCTCACAGAGTGTTAAGAATGCGTCAAGATCGTAATCAGGGTTGGTCTCGCCAAAATCAAACTTTCCGGGGGAGATTTCATGAACACCCCATGGTATGTAGGTGCAGATAACTGAAAACCCCATCTCACGGACGCAATCGAGGATCTCCCCCCATCGCAAGCGATCAAGCCGCCAGTAATGAACACTACCGCTCACAAGAAGCATTCGTTCATCATCAAGATAAAAACACCCATTCTGTGACGTCAGTGCCATATCACTTGCGTATGCCAACGTATTCCCGCAGATCGGCGACTCTGAGTCTCTTTGTAAGTCGGTCCATCAATGTCGAATCCAGTTTCCAGCCAAGATCCAGTTGTGCGTAATAATAGACCGTGCCAAGAAGTCCCATCGATTCCAGACGTCTGGATGAGTTCATAACTTTTATATAAGGAAATAACTTCACATCTCCGATCTTGTTTATCCGTCTGCTAAAGTCCACATCCTCAAGCAGAACATTTCTGTATCCACCACACTTCATGTACGCATCCCGTCGCACACAGGTGTTAAAGCCCGGAAGGGTGACAGAGAGCAATTTATCGCGCATCAGAAAATACTTGTTGGCGAGGGTCTCTGCAAGTTTTATCTGCTCTGACTCTTCTGAAAACTCAAATCCGGTTGAGAATGCGACAAGATCGGGGTCGGTCTCGAATGTTTCGTAGACATAAGCAAGGTAGTATCCTGGCATCATGGTATCTGCGTCGATGAATATAAGATATCTGCTGCTCTTGCTTGCATTCGTAGCCCCAAAGTGTCTACCTGCCCCAATCCCGCGCTCTTCGCAGTAGATGACACTGTCAGCGTACCTCTTTGCGATATCGAGACTTCCATCCGTACTGCCACCGTCTGACACGATCAACTCGTATGGTGTGTTCGTGTTCTGGTTTGCGATCGATTCAAGCGTCGCCTCGAGGCAGTTAGCCTCATTTAAGACTGGGACTATAACCGAGACCTCAAGTTCCATGATTAGATTCTTGGTGCCAGATACACTTTAAACGTTGAGATGGTGGTGCTACATCTACCCGTGCCTGGTAATCGAGCAGCAATTCCCGTTGTGTCTGTAAACGCATGCGGGCAAAGGGTCAATTTTGTATACTTTCGTAAACATTTATGTACTCCGTTGAGCAATACAAAGAACAATTCCAAATAATGTGTACCAAATTTGGAACTCAATGGATGGTTGCACACATGAGCAAAAGAAAAGTGAAACTTCGGAAGTATTTGAACGCT
>DAOUXE010000014.1 GCA_030666765.1 Methanosarcinales archaeon | reverse complement strand
ACCGATAGTTCCGGTTCCGGTTTCAATTCCAGCCCCTGCCCCTTCCACATCCCCCGCCCCGGCTTCTAATCCGCCTGATGCATGTTTCTTGATGTAATTCATATCATCTGGCTCATCAAGGAGCGAGATATCCCGTATCGCCTCATCGAGAAATTCTATGCAGTTATAGAAGCAGTCCCGCGTGATCCCGCTCACCCTGATCGTGACATCGATTCTCGGGCGACCGAGTTCCTCAAGCGGGATGATATGGTATCCCTTCACCTGACTGCCGTCCCAGACAGGCTCTGCGCCTATAAGGTGCATGATCTGCGACATCTGCTCCCCGTCCGCCCACATGATATCAGATGCCATCCAGTACATCGCAATGTTTTCAGGAATCTTGCCATGCTCTTCCTCATACTTCCTGATAACTCCGTCTGCAAGCTGTTCCCCGATCATCCACGCCGCTTTCGTCGGTATCTTGAACGGGTCGAGCGAGTAGAAGTTCCTTCCTGTCGGGAGAATCTCAGGTCTCCCCCTTGTTATGAGACCTGATGGTCCCGGCTCGATGTATCCGGCATCAAATCCGTGGAAGAGCGCACCGATCTCGTCGGATGCATCGATCGCCGAAGAGATGTCAGAAATCTTGTCCCGTACCTGCGAGATTGCAGATTCGTTCGTATTCTTCAATCGATCTCCAAACACCTTCTCAAGAATCTCAAGACCGGACGACTCTCCGGACATCACATCTTCTAGAAATTCGTGTATCAGTTCCTTTCCAAGCGCATCAGCCTCTGACAGGACATCAACCGGAGCTTCGGATATCTCGACATCCATGCCCATCAGGTCAAATACCGCTTTTCGCAGTTCCGAATCGTATCTGAGTATCGAGTTAATCAGCTCAATCTTCCTGTCGCCCTTTGGGGTCTCGCCGAATATATGCATCCCATCAGGGATCTGGCTATTGTAGATGCGGGTTATCGCCCCGTGTGCGAGATCAACGATTCCCTCAAACGCTACTCCATCTTCCACCAGTTTTTCAAGTTGTAGCTCTTCGGAGAGTTTTGTGCTGATCAGGAGGTCCTTGATGACATGCTGTGCGGCATGGGCTCTTCCTTTGTCGATCTCTTTTGTCTTCTTGTACTCTGCAATCTGGTCTTCCAGCTCCTTTAACTCGCCATAAACTCCGCTTTCGGTCATAACAGTCTGCATATGATCGATCAGCGTCGCATAACTCCGCCTCTTTGCAATCGTGCCTTCAGGGGGATTGTCAGAGTTGTAGATGTACAGGTGCGGAATATTTCCGATCGCAATGTCGGGATAGCAGCTTCCTGAGAGCGCAACTGACTTTCCTGGAAGGAACTCGAGGTTTCCGTGCGTTCCGACATGCACGATCACGTCTGCGCCAAACTCGTCTTCGAGATACCGGTAGGTAGCCATGTACTGGTGAGGTGGTGGGATCTCAGGGTCGTGCAGAATCTTGCATACTGTCCCATCACACCGCGATCCGGCACATCCTCGCTTTGGCTGGATGCAGACCACCGCATTCCCGTATGTAACGCCGGTCACGACGATCTTGCCATCGTAGACCATCGCAGCGGGAACGCCGTCCTTTGCTTCGCCAGGAGGGTTTCCCCACACCTCGCACATCCGTGCCCTGACATCGTGCTCAAGTCTGCTAAACCATTCCTCATACTCCGCCTTCGTAACCATCGCAAGGACTCCTCCCTTCGCAACGATCTCCTCGATGGTGGTCCACCGAAACTCTGCGATCGCCTTTCGGTCCAAGATGGTATCGATCAATTCCTTGCCACTCCCGGGAGGATCGACCGAGTACCCGCTCTCTTTCATGCAATTAAGTATCCTTGCAACGCTCTCGAGAGTATCGAGATGAGCACCAGCACCGATGGTCGCCTCCAGGCTTGCGCACGGGCTGTTGTGCAGAATGAATGCAACTTTTCGCTTCTGTTCTGGTTTATCCTTAAGTACGATCCATCTCCTGATCCGGTTCACGACCTTGTTCACCCGATCCTCGATTATGGTGTGCCGCTCAAACTCGGTTCCATACTCTTCCCCGGATGTTGCAACGCCGATTATTATCGGTTCGATCACACCCTCAAACTCTGGCATCGCAACACTCCACCCGATCTCAGTACTACTCAGCCCAAGGACATCTGCCCCCCACTCTTCTTCGGTCGCATGGTACGACATTACCGGGTGGAAGACTGGCACATCGAGTCTTTTCAGCACCTCCACGGATCCGGCATCATCATCTCCGAGATTGAATACTGACTGGAGGTTTATGAGCGCATCGATCCGGCCCATAAAGAACTCTTCGATGACCACCCGATCCGGTTTGGAACCAAGTTCGAGATCGCCAATCCCGTGACAGAATACCGGAATTGTAAAATACTCAGTCTCAAGTTCGCGGATCAATGAATTTACGATCTCAAGGTCTTTATTTTCCCAATATCTCCGGTTAAACAGGATACCGACGGTATTCTTTGACTCCTTTGACTCCCCCGGTTTATACCACTGTAGATACTCTTCAATCTCATCGAAAGTCCTGCCCGCATCAGGGTGATATACGCCCTGCCACATCACCTCTTCCGGAGGATTGTAGACGTAATCCAGACCCAGAACTTCTTTTCCTATGTACTGAAGCATGTTTTTTATATTTGTAAGTCCGCTATGGACGTAATAGGCATTGACCGTCGCTGTGATCTTCAGTGAAACGTTTGAAAGCTGCCAGAATGCCGGATCATAACCAAAAGAGATTATCGGGACATCCGGATCCAATTTTTCGATGACATCGTCCCAGACCGCATCGTTCGTGGGACGGAGAATTATAACATCTGCGTGCTCAAACGATTGTGTACATCGCTCTCGCTTCTCATCGTCCTCAAGATCCCGGGCAGACCATGCACTGATCTCCATTCCAAGTTCCGCACATGCCTCGGCAAGCAGTGCTATATCGCTGCCCCATGTTATCGAGGTTATCTTCATATCAACACCACATCGAATGGATATCCACAAGCATCTCCTGCTCAGTTGCAACGATATTCCGAACCGCCCCGGATGAAAGATCCTCAACCGAATAATACCTGCCGCCAGCGTGCTCTGCAATATCCTTGCAGTATCCAAGTTGCATCTTCACAAAAGACCTGCCAGCAGATTCGGTATCTAGAACTACGACATGAATCCCCGCGGATCTCGCGTCTTCTGCGATCCCAAGCAGTTCTTCTTTGACCCCCGCGTCCCCAAGTGCTACATTCGCACGCCCGTCCGAGATCAGAATCATTATCGGAATCGTCTCCTCGTTCTTTTTTAGCTCTGCAAGTAGCAGGTTAAGTCCTGCGCTTAGACCAGCAGAAAGTGGCGTCTTCCCGCCAGTAGGGAGGTCGTGGAGCTGCTTGAATGCGAGATCGGCGCTTCGAGAAAGCGGGAGCAACACATCAGCATCATTGCCCCGAAACGCAACCATCCCCAGCCGATCGCGCTGCTGATATGAGTCCAGAAGGAGTGAGAGCACTGCACCTTTCGCACTCTCCATCCGGTTCGACGCGCCCATCGAACCCGAGGCATCCACCACGAAGAGGGTTGCTGTGGAGACTTTCCCGACCCGGATCTTCTCCCTGATGTCCTGATCCCTGATGAGGATGGCTGCCCCCTCTGCCCCTCCCTTCCCTGTACATCGGTCCCTCTGATGCGGCGCAGCAGCACAGATCGTGGCGTCGATCGCGATATCGGTTGGTTTGCCATGTGGTATGGTGTGCCGTGCGTATCTACCACGGTTATACATCGCAAGCGTTGGAATCCTTCTCCCTGATGTCTTTCTGCGGTATGTCCGGTCTCGCTTCTGTTTTGGTCTCACGGCTCCGGCATCGATCGGGCTACCAACCTCAAAGACCGACTCCTGCGGAGTACCCCCCTCATCCCCAGAACCGGGCGGATCCTGCATCTCCTGCTGACCCTGTTCCTGCTCATGATCCCGTTCCTGCTCGTGTTCGTGCTTGTGTTCCTGTTTGTGTTCGTTCTCGTGCTTCTGTTCGGGTTGCTCGCTCTCCTCGCCCGGTTTCTGCTTCTCTTCACCTTTCTCTTCCATCATGCGGTCGAGTTTCTCGGTATCGAGTTCGGGCGGCTCAAACGGTTTCTTTCGCATCCTATGCGGCAGCGCAAGTTCCATCGCTTCCTTTATGTCACCAAGCGTGACCTCAGTACGGTTGTCGAATGCCGCAATCGTCTTTGCAGTTCTCGTGATAACGATCTCTGCCCGGTGCGTCCTGACGCCAAGTTCGATGCACATCTCGGCAGTGGTTCTCAGGAGATCGTCGCTGATCCGGGCGTCCGGAAGAATCGTTTCTGCATTCACTATCTTCTCGCTAAGCTCCCTCTGTGAATCCTCGCAACTCTCCCTGAACCCCTCAGGATCGGTATCGAACTGCTCTGCTACCTTCACGATCGCAACCCGCTCGTCCACGTCGCTTAAACTCTCAACATTCGCCTGCAACCCGAGCCGATCCAGCAACTGCGGTCGTATCTCGCCCTCCTCCGGGTTCATCGTCCCGACGAGGATAAATCTTGAAGGGTGGCTCACGCTGATCCCTTCCCGCTCGACCACATTCACAGCCATCGCAGCCGAGTCCAGGAGAACGTCTGCGACATGATCATCAAGGAGGTTGATCTCATCGATATACAGGATGCCGCGATTTGCTGCGGCAAGGATTCCGGGTTCAAGTGCGCTTATCCCTTCCTTTATCGCCTTCTCGACGTTAAGCGTGCCAACGACCCGATCCTCAGTACAACCGAGCGGCAGATCGACGACTCGTTTCTTTCTGGTCGCGATATCGAGTTTTCCACCGTTTGATGCACGCTCGTAGCAGATATCGCACATCTCATTAGGGTTGTCAGGATTACAATTAAACGGACAGTTCCCTACCACCTCAATCTCGGGAAGCAGTTCTGCAAGAGCCCGAACCGCTGTTGACTTCGCGGTCCCCTTCTCGCCCCGTATCAGAACGCCCCCGATCTTTGGGTTTATGGCGTTTAGTATCAGTGATTTTTTCATCCTCTCCTGCCCGACAATTGCTGTGAATGGTAGTATCTGTCTTCTTATATGGTGCATCTCTAATCCTCTGTTACTGCTCTCGCAAGACCGATCGTTTGTTATCGATCCTGGTTGTCAGCACCAAATTCTATAACAACGATAGCAAAGATAACACTGAACGATTGGTATTTAACAGTTTCGTTACATCAGCCCAACCTCGTACAGATGCCAGGGCGGTCTCGCAATTCAAAACCTAAATAAAAAAATCCTTTATAGGAGCCATATAAAAATAATAATCTGATTTCGAAAGATGTCAGATATCCAATTGTGAAATCTCCTCGGTCATTCAGGAAGCAACTCTGACAGGTCGCCGTAAAATTTGAGCAGCAACTGGGTTACCGGATTCTCCTCGTCCAGCGTGAATGTGCGGATCTGTTTCCCAACTTTCTTTTCGGTGATGATCAAATTCCCCCAGATGGGCAGTTCAGCGAATATCCCACCGAATCGTTGATGTAACCCATCAGCAGCCGCACATCGAGTGTGTTGATGTATCCGTTGCCATCGATATCCCCGACGCGAACGTCAACCGATGCGCCTGTGACTACACAATCAAGCAGGATCAGGAGATTAACTATGTCTATCTCGCGGTCACCGTCAATATTGCCGCATCGACAGAACCAGCGGCAGATAATCACCGCCATTCGTTATGCCTCCGCCAGAATTGTACGGAAGCAAAGTATCTCCAAGCCCATCGCCATCTGAGTCCTCTCCTGCATAATCGCTCCAGTAGTTTCCGCCGAGGTATGGTCCACCTACGATGCTCTCTCCTTCTCTCTTTGTGGTGTTCCAGATGTTATTGACATTGTCGTCACGAGCGTTGTTCGTGTTGTCGAAGTAATTGTTGTAGATTTGGTTGCTACTCGAAGAAAGCCACATCCAGATACCGTAATCACTGTTCGAGATAAGAGTGTTGCTTGTTATAGTGTTGTTGCACGAATAATCCAGGTCGATGCCACAGCCGTTGTTTGATGCGTTATTATTCGTTAAGGTGTTGTTATTCGAAGAATACCATAAATAGATGCCATAGTAGTTATTTGTCAAATTGTTGTTTGTTATGGTGTTGTTGCACGAATTACCCAAGCCGATACCACTGCCGCTGTTCGACGCGTTGTTATTTGATATGGTGCAATGATCTGCGTAATGAAGATATATCCCCGCCCAACCAGTTACACCAGTCACCGTGAACTCGCTTATGTTCACATAGTCTGCGGTTATCTCAAAGACGTGATCAGATGACGATGCTGCGGCCACATTCACCACATCAGTGCCCTCGCCGATCAGGGTGAGCCGTTTGTTCACATCCACGTTCTCAACATACGTCCCGGCATCCGCTGTGATCGTGTGCCCATCCTGCGTGTCAAGGTCGTCTATCGCCGCTTGGATTGTTGGGAATCTCTCGTTTGTGTTGAGGTTGTGGACTCGTTGCCACTGTATAAACGGATAGGTCACATCTTCTGTAATTGCCCAGATGTCAGCGAAATCCCAACCGATAAAGGTTGCTTCTTGTTTCATCTTGGCTGTTGTTTTCGGCTCTCCTTTTCCTGTGTCTGTTTGTCCTGATGTGTTTGTGTCGTAATAGGAATGGTTGACTGTTCCATAATAATTCCAACCGATTAATCCTCCGACATCACTATTACCGGATACATTGCCTGTTGAATATGAGTTCTTGACTGTTCCACCATAATTCTCACCGACTAATCCTCCGACACAAGAACTGCCGGACATACTGGCTGTTGAATATGAATTTGTGATTGTTGCAGAGGAGTACATATTATAACCGACCAATCCTCCGACACCATCATTACCGCTAACACTGCCTGCTGAATAGGACTTGCTTATTGTTCCCTCATCACGACCGGCCAATCCTCCAACGCCGTAATTACCACTAACACTTCCGGTAAAGTGAGAATTGGTGATTGTTCCGTCATTAAAACCGGTTAATGCTCCGACATAATTATGTCCGGTCATATCAACATCTTCCAAACTGATATTTGTAACTTTACCCCCACCGCCTATGAATCCGACCAATCCAACGTTATTTTGCGAAGGTCTGTTTATGTACAAATTGCTGATTGTATACCCCTTACCGTCTAATGTTCCACGAAATCGATCTAAATGGTTTGCCATTGGCTCAAAACCCGCCCCTTCATTCCATCCTACAGTGCAGGAACAGTCGATATCATTGGCTAAATGATAATCCCCAGATAAATTATTCTTCATATCTTGCAGCTCTTCGCAGGTGGTTATTGCTGCTGCCGGAGGCATCAACCACCCCACCGAATTCAGCACCAACTTCTCCATCGTCTCTGCATCAGTGATGCCATCAACAGAGAAACCATAATACACAACCCTCGACCCCGAATCCTCATAAACGATCATCGCGGACCCTGCAGCATTCCAGTTCGCAACACTCAAGCCATCGGTGGGCGTCAGTGAATCAGGATACGGACACATTGACTTGTTCAAACTGATGCTCGATATACCTGCCAGTATTTCATGCTTCTCCAAAATCATCTCGGTCTCGTTATCCAGTATCATATCCACATCCAGTTCAGAATGTAGATGGTTCTGCATAAACGAATCATTGACGTGGTCGAAAGCTATATCAGACCCCTCGAATATAATTCCTCCATTGTATTGTTCCAGTAGAGCAATATCGCTATCATTGATCGCTGTATTCCAGTAATCGCCAGCAGACCAGATGACCACATCAAATTGATTTAGATATTCGATGCCAGGAACACCTTTCTCTGATTCATTCCAGACAACCGTGCAGTAACCATTGCTCTTCAGCACCGTTTCAAAGTCGCCTGCGCTGCGCGGTTCATCGGTAGAATAATCCTCTGTATCGCTGTCATCAACGATCAAAACATGGGATTTGCTGCATACGTAGAGTATCGAATCGATATTGTTGTTAGAGTAATTCGATTCAGTGGTATTATGGTAAAGGTTGACCTTTATAAGCACATCAAACACGCCATTCTCCTTCTGCCATTCCACAGAGACGTTCCTGGTTTGGCCATACCTGATATCCACATTCTCTGTACTGAATAGATCGCTACCAATCCAGAACTCAATTAAAGCATTATCTGCATCGCTTCCACCTATATTCTCAATCCGAACAGTTATATTCACGATTGTAGCTCCGATATTAAAAGATAATGCCGCAGGAGTCAAATCAGATTTGATCGTGGCCACCCTCACCTCCTCGATTCTTACGTTGTCCAGATGGTCGGGTTCTATGATACTGAGATCGCTGTTCAGTTCTACTTTGATCTCATGTATGCCGGGTTCAAGCATTAAAACAGGATTTATATTGATTTTATCTCCTGAAGGCACATCAACATTCATAATCTCCTTTGAGACGTCGTCTACAAAGATATCAACCCTTGTATTATTTGCATCCACCAAACCGACATTCTTCACCTCTATCCCTATGGGATTGTCTCCCTCGATGAGATAATCGCAGGATATGTTGCCCACAACCAGATCAGCATTACTTTCGTCTGTTAATATCCAGCCCACAATATTTTCAATGAAAGTATCTTGATCAGAATCCATGGCAGAGATCATAAAGGGAATAAACAGAATTTTCGTCTCGTTTCCATTGAATGCAACAATTGCTGAGTCATTAAAACTCCATTCAGCCAGTTCAACACCGCCGTTAGCCGGAATCAAAGAATCCGGGTATGGAGATAAGGACGCATTGAACGAGATACTGGAGGATAAACCTTTGAAAATCGGATGGTTGCGGGTTATATGTATCGAAACATCACTCTCGTTGCCTGAAAGAAAAAGGTCATCCGCGAATATGCAGTGCGCCACATTGTTCATAAGCCCATCATGACCATGATCAAACGCTATATCAGGCCCCTCCAGAACGAGTTTTCCACCGTTTTCCGTGTAGTTTGCAAGTAGCATCGAACTGTTGTCATCGATGTTGTTCCCCCAATAGTTTCCAGTGCTCCAGATTACCGTATCAAATCTCTCCAGATAGGACAGGGTAGGATGTCCACTCCTTGATTTATCCCAAACACTCACGCAATAACTACCATTCAAGGTCCCTGTGAAACGTTCGGGATCGCTTCCCTCCTGCTCCGAAACTACAAGGATGGAGGGATTGGAGCATTCTGCGACAGAAAACCCATATTGATTGGATACTGTGCAGAGACCGGCAGAATCGTAAACTGTCATGTTGAAATGATAATTACCGATATCAGTGGTATTGATATATGTGCCTGCCATGAGGGATAGATCATGGATTATCGAGAGCGTCTTTAACGGTATCACCTCAACGTTCCCGAGTGGGTCTTCTATCGTGATGTTTCCTGTGAGGGCGCTCTGATCTTTTACTTCGACCTCGATCAATGCCGGCTCGTTATCGATCAGACTCTCATCAACGAATATAGCAGAAAAGATGGGAGGCGAGTCATCAAAGATTGTGAAGTTCTTCTCTTGAGTGCATGCTTCTCCTTCAAAGCTTGCGATAGCTCTTAATGTCGTTATCCCCAATGGAGCATCTGCGATCCAGTTCAGATCGAATGTAGAGATCGAACCTGCATTCACCATATTGCTATCGCTTTCCACAGAGCCGATCAAGATATCGTTATCCAGTATCTGTACTTCAACCAGCACTTCAGAATCATAATCGCCGATATTTTCAAAAACAACGCTGATGGGTAGTGTTTCGTTGAACGGAATCTCTGAAGGGATTATTATCTCATTGATGACGCCGTTTGCAGGGTTGGTAGTGACATAAAAGTTCTCGTTGAACTTGGTTATGTTCTCCTGCATGTCGCAGATGAAGATATCCAGGTCATATCTACCAAGTTCTGTCGTTTCCGTGAATGTGGCGTTCCGGTGGTGAGCTGTGGTATTGCTGAAGTTCAGCGAGAATGGGGTGCTATCCGGGTTTGTTATTGTTGCATTCATCATCACAATGTTTCCAAGTGTTGCATTGACAGTAATTTCAACAGGTTCGCCTTTATACACAACTTCAGAAAATGACAATCGATATCTCAGCAATTTGTTCACATTCGGCGGGATGAATTTGCTTGCATCGATCATGCCGGAGCCATACTTTACATCCTTCCCGGGGTCGCCCAGATCAACACAGGTGCGCTCGATTATATATTTTACATCCTCTGGCGCCAGATCAGGGTTTGACTGCAGCAAAAGAGCAGCCGCACCTGCGACGTGCGGTGTCGACATGCTTGTTCCGCTCCACGAAGCATAACCGCCGGGTATCGAGGAGTTGATGCTCTCACCGGGAGCGACGATATCCGGTTTGATTGTGCCATTCACGTAACCGCCGCTTGAGAAACATGCCCAGCAGCTACTGCCGTCAACAGCACCGACAGATATGGCATCAGGAGAATTTCCCGGGGTTTCAACACCAACATACCCCTGACACGAACCGCTGAGACTTTTTATTATCTTCTGGTAACTGGTCAAATTCAACAATAGCCCATCGTTCCATTAATTTATACTTATAATTT
>DAOUXE010000105.1 GCA_030666765.1 Methanosarcinales archaeon | reverse complement strand
CCAGCAGCAGGCGGGTCATGCCACCTCAACACGAGCGCCCGTGGCAGGCACGGTATCAGCCAGCGCGCCAGCGATGAGCATCATTCGCAGGACAGTACCAGATCCAATCACAAGAATATGCCTGATCATACCAATCATCTCCAGGATGTTATCCGCCATGATAACCGCAGCATATAAAAGCCTTGCGCACTCACAACTTCTGCCTGTGCGTGCATCAATCGCAGCCACCCACAGGTCTATTCGATCAATAACGCCCGGAATCCAGCCTGTCGAAAATGGTCATCGGTGGTGAGCGCGTCGATGATTCCCATATCCTGCATGACAATAAAAGATGCGCAATCGGTTATCCCCCACTCTTTATCCATACGAGAGGAATAGAGTTTTACCGCACGATCAAACAATTCCGGACTGATCGATACCACCTCGATATCAGGATCACTCCGCAGGTCTTCGATAGCAGCTACAGCGGCAGATCGCCAGCGCAATCTGGAAAGCGTATTACCAATCTCGGTGAGTACAGCTTCAGTTATCACGAACCGACCCACAATCTCTGATGCGATGGTGCTGGCACATTCATGGTACTCGTCAGATGTGTTTATCAATGCCAGAATGTGACTCGTGTCAATGAAAATAGCCATTTTCACCGCTTATCGGTTCCATAGAGATAGTGATCGTGTTGCATAGCGAGGTCGGATACGCCCAGGTCCATAGCCCGTTTCAAAATTCGTTTAAAAGCACGGTTAGGAATCTCTTTCTCTTCTGATGTTCCGATTGTAGTAACATGGCGTGTATGAAAGTCTACATGTCCTTCAGGCTGAAATACACGGATGTCAGATGCCACGTTAAGTGTTTTTGTCATACGATTACCTCTCCGTTGGAGCATAAAACTGTCTTATGCTCGTTCAAGCATGAACCTATATGAATGAATGTTTGCTCCTCATAAATTTTTCTGGTGAGCCTTTTTCCCACATCCAGATTCTTGACATACGTCCCCTCATGCACATAACTCATATCCCCCTCCCCTGCGCCGCAGGTCGCATCCTGAATCGGCGTGCCCGCGCCCAGGACTACACACCCCACTCAGCGACAGACACCACACCCGCCGCCGCAAGCACCACCACAAGCGCCGCAGCCACAAGCAGCAGGCGAGTCATGCCACCGCCTCTGCGACCGGCATGTCCATACGATCCGCGCCGCCATCATCATCCACAACCCATGTCACGCCCGCCGCCGTGCCCGCGCACGCAAGCACCAGCAGCACCGCGAGCACGCCCGCGCTGAGAATTGTTCACGATACGATTGCGTGTTTCGGTTGTGGGGGGCGCCTTGTCATAATAATCGACTCCGATGTGCTACATCTCCTACGCACAACCCGCCCCTATAAAAGCCTTTCGCCCCCCAAAATATCGCCATGCAGATCCGCCACCCGACCGCCCGGGCGCCCGCAAACCCACGCGCATCAGACAGCATCAGCGGCAATCACTCCCGACTCCGCCACACCTCAAGCCCACACCCACCAGCAAACACGCGGCGCCGCCGTGCCCGCCCGGATGCGTCGAGGCAGCCAGAGGGTGCAAAGGCACCAATACCCAATATCCTATTCCAATACAGCCTTAACACGCTGCAGACATTCTCCGGAGTTGAAATAGACCTCGACCCCAACCTCGCTTAGTTCTTTCAACACCTTTTCGACGTCGAAATCTCTATCTCCCGTCAAGAAAAGCACTTTACTCTCGTGTTCAAGGGATTTTCCGACGAGTTTGACGAACGAAAAGACAAGAGCATCTTCGAACAATAATCCATATTCCGGATCTTTTGAGATGTAGAATGCCATCGAATCCTGTAGTGGTAACTCAGTTTCAAAGAAAAACATCAGATTTGATAATATTTCAAGAACTTCGTGCAATGAGCGGTCTAATGATCGTACAAGATTATCCAATTCGCTGCGAGATTCATCCAAATTATTATATAATTTTTTAAATCCCTTGTATCGAGATATATCCTTCAATTTACCTTCGATACTGCCTTTGAGATTGAGCCATGCAGTCCGTTCGTGCTTTGTTATAGCCTTAAACTCAACATTGGAGATTTTTGGAGCGATAACCAAAAGATTGTCATAATTAGACTTGTTGCGATATAAAATTCTATGAAATGCTGCCTTCTAAGGCGTCCATTGCTCTGCGCATATTGCTCCTTTTTACGAATATCCATTCTCCGGGCTTTTCCAAGTTATTCCGCAACAGGTCTATTGTCCACAACAAGTGTATCGAAGAGATACAGCACGTTATCGTCTCTTTTCCATCCATAATCTGCAAGAATATTTGTATCTACCAATAGAGTTATCGACGGGATATTTCCCGCTCTAGTCTCTTTAATCTCTTCTCTAATGGTTCTGAGAGTTTTATCCATGATAATGCACCATAACCTTTATTTGCCAGTTCTCTCAGTTCCTCTTTAGTTAGCTTCTTCTTCGCTTCCATGAGATCGCCTGATATTTCCTATGGCACTGTACTTCAAATAATGTTTTATGCTCCCTGCATGCTCGTGAAATCCCCGCCACCCAGATCCTGCTGTCGCCAGCGGAATTCCATTTCTCGATTCAGTGATTCAGCGCAACGGCGTTATCTTCATCCACAAATCCAATATCAGAGCCGTCCGGACTTGCTTTCGAATAATCAAAGTTCGAACTGTTCAGCGTGACCAGAACCTGATAATCGCTTAAATCGCCACCGGGATTGTTTATCATTACTGGTTTTCAGAAGTCCCATCCAGCGCTCGCAATCGGTGCGATTGAAGCAAGAAGTATCGCCACAACTACAAGAGTCAAGAGTCTGTATAAAACCTGGTTCTTTATGCTTTCGTGTTTTGCTTTCATGGTTTTTCATCCTACGTTGTTCTAAGCCGCATGCCGGAGTTCTCGGCGCTCCATACACCATGCGTTAGAACTCCTCCACATAAAACCTTCTTCGCAAAATCAGAAGCTCTTCGTCCCTCATCCCATCTCCACCATCCCCCGCACCCCTTCCGGCACCTCTCCGCTTCCAACCGCAGGCACAATCGGCGGCTGCCCGAGATCAGAGAATATCTGCTGCCCTTCGTTACTGACCACCAGTTTCACAAATAGAAGTCCCATCTCAGGATCCCGTGCATTCGCAGGAACCGTGATCCCATACACAACCGGCTTTCCAGTAACGAGATTGCCGTTTGCCTGCACGACCCGAACCGTCCTGTACGTGTCAGCGTACGCGACGCTTGAGAGATCAATCTCTGCCGGCAGTTCCAAAAACGACTGACCATGCTGCTCTGCAACGCTTCTGTAGATGAAGTAGTAGTCGATCTCGCCAGCATCGAGACCCGCTATGAGTTCCATCTCCATGCTCCTGACCATCAGTTTCGCAGACGGATCGATGCTCTCGGATGCTGGCATGTTAAGGGTGTACGTACCGTTTGCCGCATCATAAACCATCGCCAGCGCAGAATTCGCCTCGATCAGGTCCTCATAGATCGTATCATCATCGTAGTACGCCTCTGCAAGCTGGATCGTCATCTGTGACCGGTATCCACACGGATCATCGTTCGGATTCGAGAACCCGAACCTGACATCATCCCTCCTCAGGATATCGTACCAGTTGGAAGCATCGATCTCGCCGGCGTACTTGCTCTTATCGGTATACGCAAGCACGATCTGGTTTCTTGCAAACTGAAGATACCAGTCAGCGTACTCGGGATACATCATGCTCGGAATCAAGGAATAATCAGCAGACGCAACGACGTCCGCCTCTTTGTGAAGTTCTGTCACCTTCCTGATGGTAGCCGCGCTGCCGGCTGCCTCGCACTGCACATCGATGCCCGGATGTGCCGCCTCAAATACCTCCTCGAGTTTTGCAAACGGAATCTTGAGACTTCCAGCGTGGAGTACCGTGAGCATCCCGCCATGCACATCAGGGGTGGCGCTGCTATTGGCGCTGTCGTCTAACTTCGTGCCGGTATCCGTACCTACACATCCGAGCGCGATAACGCTGCAAATTATTATCAGTATCAGGATTGTTGTTCTTTTCATTGTACTGCCTCTGCCTAACTGAACCAATCTTGATTCACACATTCCGTTTAAGTATCTTTCGCTTGTGAAGCGTGATAATCAAACAAAATAGATTGACATGATCGATATGCGCCAACTCTTTGATCAGTTGGCGTTCTGCATGATCGGTAGAGTCAGCTCCGGTATCTCGGACTCCATCACCCGATACTCCCGCTGCATCCGGTTTCCACGCCGCTCAAGTAACCCGCGGTTGTACATCCTTGCAAGATATGTGGAGACTGTGCTCAGGTTGATTTGGTCGTAGACACGCCCGTAATGTGTCTTCACATCTGTTGATGTGAACCACACATGGGGGTACTCATATTTCAAGAACGATTCAAGGCGTTCCCTGACCGATAGCGGTGCGGACAACGGAGTACGAGATCTTGATCGATGATCGGTTGCGATCGCTGGTCTGGTTTCGGTCCCGGCTGAAAAGTCTTTGATGTACTGAGTCATAGCGCCTGCCCAATCATCACCTTCCCATTCTGTAGTATCATTACCGCTCTCGGTCGTGATCGCCAGTCGGGACCTGATGTGGGGCGGGTCATCTAACTCAGAAACACGCGCCGATACTGAACTTACGAAACGGATCAATGCATCCACCCAGCCATCACCACTTGGCTGGGTTGTGTACCGTCCATCTCTATCGGTCGTGATTTCAAGCCGGGACCTCATGTTTTTTCCTCGATGATGTGTCACCAATCCATCCCCTCAGATGTATGGTGCTATAACTGTGATCCAGTGATCACAGAACTGCGCGGGTATTTAACAATGTGAATCTGTGATCGCCTGGTATATAAACTTTTTGGAGGATTAACCGTGTGATTCTAAAATATTTACGATGAGCACAGTGTTGAACCCACATCGCACCAAAAAATGGATACAATGATCTGATCCGCGAACTTATTTATCTTTATGTTCATACATATACCTCTTTAGTCCATGCTAATTGCGAAAGTGTATTCATAGGATATACCTAAGTATCTTGCACTAACCACTATTTAAAGTTTGTTTGAGATGGCTATAGTAGCAAGCAAGTTAAATATGGAATAACGTAATTTTGTATCCACTTCAAATTAGGTGGTAACCGAGGCACCATCTAAAAAATAGGAGACTTTGATAATTACCATAGATGCAGATTTCACAAATTCACTCCGATAGTACCTTAAATCAGTGGACACAGATTGGTGTTTTTTATGCGTATCTTTCAGAAAGACTGAAGATGAGTTCTACCATACTTTTTGGAGTGGATACGCAATTTTCCTGATTCTGACGGATTCTGTGGTTTTCAAAAGATGTCGGAAGAT
>DAOUXE010000240.1 GCA_030666765.1 Methanosarcinales archaeon | reverse complement strand
TATATCAGCATAACTATAATTACAGCAAATACAATCCGGATGATGTCACTGAGTTGTATGCCGAAATTGTTTCGCATCAGGAGGGTGGAGGATTACAGGGGTTAAAAAGTTTTCTGATGCAACTTATGGCTTGCCAGAAAATAACCTGTTATAATTCGTATCATCCGCCCATCTATCCATCCGTGATAAAAACTGTTAGAAATAAGCTAAATTTCCGATAAAACTCTCAAAACAAGTGTATGACAAGTTCTGGTAAATAACCGATATGACGGGTCGTTTGAACACTTCCACGCGAGATACCAGAGACTCAAAAAAACTAGTCACAGATGTCAGATGTGCCGGAGAAGGCACACCTGATACTGTGCTAACATATAACACAAAGGAGCGTTAGACGGACCCACTCTTGATCACGTGTGCGATTGCGCCACCGCTTACAAGAATCTCGAGGATGACGAAGATCCATGCTGCAAGTAATCCCGCAGTTCCAAGAGCGTTACATGCGGACTGTGCAAATATCCCGCCATCCATGTCGCAGAGTGGAAGGGCATCGATCCACGCCCTGCACAGGAAAACCACGCCGATCATGTGTATCATCTTGTTTTCAAACGAGTAGATCAGTAGTACCCCTGCTATGACCAACCCGAGACTACCCGCGACCGCCACAAGCATCGTCTCGACCGAGGTCATGTCCCCCTGCACGAACACCGAGCCGGTGGTGAGGGTAACCTCGCCAAGCGTTGCTGTAAGTCCTAGCGTTCGTGCGACCAGTAAGTGAAAGCACTCGTGACCGAGCGTGGCTGAACCCCACCCAAAGATGAGGCACACTGCACCGCAAAGCACCTCATCCGGATCTTCCCACACATTTTCTGTTTTTGCCCATGTCATGATGACCACTTCATTATCATAATAATAATGACAACTACACATTTGTTGTTCTAGTATATAAATATAACGGTCGGTCGGTCGCGCGCCGATGGGTTTAACAATGATAGTTACCATCCAACATTTTACGTAACACAGGAGGTAAATCTATGAATACAGGTATACTGGTACTCGGACACGGAAGCACACTTCCGTACAATAAGGAACTCGTTGAGACGCTATCCGGGATGATCGCTGATCAGGGCGATGTCGTCGTACGGACAGCGTTTTTGAACATGGACGAACCGACACTTAAGCAGGGGCTGGAGAGTTTCGCTGGAACCGGCGTTGACACTATCGTTGCGCTCCCGATCTTCCTTGCGCATGGCGTCCACACGCTTGAGGACATTCCACAGGAACTGGAGCTGAATGAGGATAAGAGAGCGGTGACAGAGATCGACGGGAAGTCGGTTGATATCGTTTATGCCGATCCGCTCGGCGCAGATGCGTGTATCGCTGAACTTGCATACAAGAGGGCGGAAGAAGCGCTTTCACGCTGAATATGGATATCGCGGTGCTCGATCTGACACATGGCGGCGATCTGATTGCGCAGTCTCTCGCAGAGACTGGCACGGTCACCGCGGTCGATGTGTATGACACTGTCAGCGACGAAGCGCGCCGCGATCTCGAATCCTCAGGCATCCCAGTTCTGACAGAACCACCCGGTGCAGGCGACTTCGATCTGATTGTTGCGCCTGTGCATCTCGATTCTGCGTACAGGACGCTTCACGATGCGCGCGCCGCGGACGTGCCGGTACCGGTGATCACGCACCATGCCGCGGTCTACGAGATCCTGAAACAGCGTCTTGAGCGGTACCACGTCGTCGAGGTGACCGGCACAACCGCGAAGACGAGCACTGTACGGATGCTTGCAGGAATGTTGGCGGAATGCACCGGTAAGAAAATCGTCTCGCACACCAGCGCAGGTGTTGAGTACTGGGATGGCGGGGGTGGAGATGGGGCTGGTAGTGGGGGCAGCAGTACAAGAACGATCGCAAAGTGGAGCATTGCGCCGGCAAGCATCATCAGGGCGGTGGAATCGGTCAAAGCCGAACCGGGAGTGGAACCGGATATCTTCATCTTCGAGGTCTCGCTCGGCGGCACAGGGCTTGCAGACACCGGAATCATCACCACGCTAACGGGTGATTACTTAATCGCAAACAAGACAGGACTATCATCCAGCGCGAAGATGCAGATGGTACAGCGCGCAAAACCCGGATCAACGCTGATCTTAAACAGCGATGTCGGTGTAACCTCCTGCCCATCTGTAAACATCCTCACATTTGGGGACGGCGGGGATGAGGGGAATGTGCGTTTCGAGGAGATCGCCCATGAACATGCGGTCGTTACAGCGATGAACCGGCGCATCGAGTTTGCAGTTAAGGATTATGATATCTTCTCGTACAGAACTGCAATTCTTGCCGCGGTCTCCGCTGCAATAGCGATGAACACTGATCCGGACTGTATAACATCTTTTCTCGACGGTTTCAGCGGAGTAAGCGGGAGAATGAAGATCGTGGAGATTGATAGCAGGACTATTATCGATAATTCGAACTCGGGCATGAATATATCATCTGCGGAATCTGCGATCGGCCATGTCAGACGTATCGCGGAGGAGGGACAGGGAAGGGTCGTCATGATCATCGGGATTGAGGAGTATAACGTCTGCGAGGGGATTGACACGGATGAAGTGATAAGGATGATCGGGCGGAACCAGGACTTTATCGATCGCTTTATCACGGTTGGCATAGGGAGCGACTGCGAAGCGGATGACCTGGATTCAGGGATGGCAATGGCTATGGATCTGACAGAAGCAGGAGATACGATCATATCGTGCGTCAAGTGCTTCAGGTGAATCTGGATTCTATCGACAGGGGTTGTTGCGTCTTGCGGTCTTGGTAGTCTCTGTTGATGGGGATTTTATAGGATAAGTTCTGATTTAGGCTGTATGGGACAGAGAAGACTCCACCGCGATCAGTATACGGTTTTGGTGCAGACTCCACATACAAAGTGCTGGTGCAGCCAAACCGAATTCGAAAACGCGAGGTGCAAGCATTGTGCTTAAGTATGGAGTACAGTGACTTCGTATTTCGTGAGTATTGATTCAGAGCTATTCCCATTAACACAAATGCATAACGGTTATGTTTGGAATAAAAGTGGGACACTTTATATGTGAAGCAAACCTTATGTAAAACAACACATGTATAAAATGAGTGTCTAAAATGAATAAAGAATTATTAATCTTGAAACGTAAAAAAGCAAAAGAACTGCAT
>DAOUXE010000081.1 GCA_030666765.1 Methanosarcinales archaeon | reverse complement strand
GTCACCCCTTTAAATAATTTCTATGTTTCGTTGTTTCGGTGCGGGGTGCTTGCCCGCTCCGGGGGTTTTATCCGGGTCTTCTCCTTTTCCTCACCACCCAGCGTAACCCCGCCCACATCCCGAATCCCCCCACCCCCGCTTTCCCCCCCGGCTTCTGCTGCAGCCGCCCGCCATATCTCGCCGTGAATATGTACGGTTCCCTCAGGATCGATGTCGGTCTCTGCCCTGACGACCTCTCCGACCAGTTCCTCCCGCCCAGTCGTCGGTTTCGTAAGCCTCGTCTTCATAACAAAACCGAGACCTGCCACGATGACCACGACAGATAGGATCACTATTGCGAAGACGGTCTGTCTGAAGTCGCTGATCCATTCAGCCGGCATGAACGGCTCCTGCGGAAACATGATGGCCCCGAGAACTATGCAGATCGCGCCTCCGACCGTCAACACTCCGAATGTTGGCGTGAGAACCTCAGCTATGAGCAACAATATCCCGGCTACGATCAATACAACTCCGAATGTGCTGACCGAGAACATTCCCATGCCGTACAGCGCAAGTATCATCGCTATCGCGCCAACCATCTCAGGAACGTACGTCCCTGGAGCTTTGAGGCCGTAGATAATCCCATAGAGCCCGATTAAGAAGAGTACGAACGCGATCTGGGGGTTGCTCAGTAGGGTAACTATCGATGCCGCAAACCGCGGCTGCTGCGTGATGAAGATTGCGTCCTTCGTATGAAGTGTCGCCGATTCCCTGCTCACGTTCACGGTTCTGTCATCGATGGCAGTGGCAAGATCGTGCCTGCCTGATGCGACCACATCGATCACATCCTGCTCCAGCGCTTCCTCCGCAGTCAGCGATAGTCCTTCTGTCACGAACTTCTCCGCGACATCCGTAGATCGGTTTCGGTTCTCAGCGATTCCGCGCATCCTGGCTGCGTACGCATTGACCGTCTTGTTCTCAACCGGCGTCGTGCCTGTTGGTGTTATCGCAATCGGTGTTGCAGCTCCAGTGGCAGTACCGGGAGCCATTGCAGCGATGTGCCCTGAGAGAAGAATGAATGCACCGGCAGAGAACGCTCGCTCGCCCTGTGGTACAAACGTGATCACAGGCACCTCCGAACGCTCGATCTCCGATACAATCCCTTCCATCGAGTCCACAAGCCCGCCAGGCGTGTTTATCTCGATCAACACCGCGGCAGCACCGATATCGGTTGCGTGATCGATGCCGCGGGTAATCTCCATCTCAGTGCCTGCCGTGATCATGTCGTCCACTTCGATCACATAAATCACCGGCTCTGACGCGCTACATGTCGGCGCCATGAGGACGAGTGACAGTGCCAGCAGCAGGAGCGTTAGAAGGATTGGGATCCGTTTCATCTCAATCCCACTTTCCATCCATACCTATTTACTTATTCTCTTTACTGAGTCCAAGTGCGCCCATAATTTCTATCGGCAGCGGAATCACAACGGTCGTTGCTTTCTCCTCAGTCGCATCCTTGATCGTCTGGAGTGTTCGGACGTACAGTGCCCCAGGTTGTTCGTTTAACACCTTTGCAGCATCCGCAAGTTTGAGTGATGCCTGCAGTTCTCCTTCTGCGTTTATAATCCGTGCACGCCTGTTCCTCTCTGCCTCGGCCTGTGAAGCCATCGCACGCTGCATCGCCTCTGGCAGTTCGACATCCTTGATCTCGACAGCCGAGACCTTGATCCCCCATGGATCGGTCGCCTCATCGATGATCTCCTGCAGATGTTTGTTGATCTTATCCCGCTCGGAAAGAACCGCATCAAGTTCCACCTGCCCAACAGCGCCCCGAAGCGTCGTGAGCGCCATCTGCGCGGTTGCTGTCGGATTGTGCTCAACCTGCACGACTGCCTTACTTGGATCCATCACCCGGTAGTACACCACAGCATTCACCCGTGCAGTCACGTTATCCATTGTGATAACCTCCTGCGGCGGGATATCAAGCACGACCGTCCTGAGATCGACCTTCTTCATCGTCTCGAGTATGGGAATTACGAAGAAGAGTCCGGGCCCTCTTGCGCCGACCAGCCTCCCGAGCCGGAATATCACGCCACGCTCGTACTCCTGAACGATCTTTACAGCGCTTGCAAGCACAAACAGCACTACAATCACCACTGGTATCAAATATTGTTCTATAATATCACCCGGTTTAAAAATGGTGTTTGCGGCTTTATAAGTATTTGTGCGCGATAGCCCACTCGCAAAAACTTTTTGATATATATGAAATACATGAAATTACCATATAAAAAGGAGTACCCATGAAGATCCTGATCATCGGCGGCACAGGCGAACTCGGACAGTGGTTTACGAGATTCTTCCAGCACCTCCATCACACGGTTACGGTCTGGGGCAAAAGCGGCAAGGTCGAGATCGCCGAAGCGTTGGGCGCCATGTATGCCCACGACCTGGATACTGCGATTCATGAGAGTGGTATCGTTGTGATTTCGGTTCCTATCGATGTAACAGAGACTACGATCGAAGAGATTGCACCGAAGATGAATCGCGGGAGTCTTCTCATGGATATGACCTCGATAAAGAAGATACCACTTGCTGCGATGGAGAAATGTGCACCTGATGGCGTGGAGGTGATCGGGACGCATCCGATGTTCGGTCCGAGCATCCCTGCTATCCGCGGACAGACTGTGATGATTACGCCGTCAAGCAGATGCAAACGGTGGCTTCCGGTCTTGACAGGTCTCTTCGAGCAAGAGGGTGCAAACGTCGAGATCGTTGATGCCGACACACATGACCGGGTCATGGCAGTGGTGCAGGGGCTCACGCATTTCGCATACTTAAGCATCGGATCCACGCTTCGGAGCCTCGACTTCGAGGTCTCCCTGTCAAGAAGGTTCATGAGCCCGGTATACGAGATCATGCTCGATTTCGTCGGGCGGATACTTGGTCAGAACCCGCACCTGTATGCGATGATCCAGATGAACAATTCCCTGATCGCGGAGGTGCATGAGGCGTTCATCGCCGAGTGTACTGGGCTTTCGGAGATCGTAAGGAAAGGCTCTGTGGACGATTTCACCGATCTGATGAAGAATGCGGCATCCCACTTTGGGGATACGGAATCTGCTCTGAGGCGGTCTGATAAACTGATCAATACGAAGATCACAGAGTTTGAGGAACTGGTCCGGTCGATAGGATGCGAGAGTGGCGTGTTACATCTTCGTTCAGGGGTTATGCATACAGGCGTCATCACAAATGTCGCTCCGAGAACCATTGTCATGGAAGAAGGACGGAGATCTGTTGAATTGACGATCGAAAACATAAGACTGCTCAGCCGAGCAGAGTTACGGGACTGGAAACTTGAAAATCTGCGCAGGTTTACGCGGGATATATCAGTCATACTGCCTGACCGCGCAGACCCTTCCGTGATCTGTGACGTGATATCGAGGTGCGACGGCGTAGTGCGTGCGGATGTAATCGACCGGTACGAGCCGAGACAGAGCGCAACTTTCCGGATCGAGATTCTTGACGATTGTAATCCGGATGATGTCGAGGGTGGGATCGAGGTGGTTCTTTCCGGTATCGGGTGCGTACGACGGGGGGAGTCTGCAAGATGAGCAGTCCCGGAACCGGAACGTCCGACTCCCCAGCCCTAGCAATATCCAACGCCACCCTCGCTCAAAGAAAATACCGCAGCCCGGAGGTTTGGGCTGCGTCCACGTTCATATGACCCCAGTACAAAACCCACGCGAACGGATTTCTTAGAAAGACTTACTGCAAACTATACATTGGAGTGACACTGCCATATACATCGTTGTGAGGTGAGTACTACATCAATGTCACTATCATACTATGATTGTGCTACTGATTAATTGCTAACGAAACGGTGAGAATTTCGGATCACCCCTCCGAAATCGGCGGTACATAATCAAGAACCGTACCATACGCCTCTTTAATCCTCATCGTCGCAACGAGGTCCGCATACTGCCCATGCAAAAGCCCACCTGCTATCACCGCGCCACCCTGTGCGGATTCTTTCGCAATTTTAGCACCGGAAAATCCTTTCAGCGATCGAACAGGTGCAATCGCATCCAACCGCTCCACCAACTCAGCCTTAATTTCAGGAATCCTTGATAGTCTGCCCGACAACAAGACCTCTTCCGGTGCCAGAGCGGCTGTGAGTGCGAGAACGTTCTTGACCGCGCCCTCGATAAGCGCGCTGCGTGCATCATCGTGCATGGCAAGATCCTCTGGTGCAATCTCGCTTCCGGATATGAAACGCGCACCCTGGCTGATCATGAACTTTTTTCCGAACCTGCCGAGGAGATATGCAAGTTCGCCATCGATCGCACCCATCGAAAGAAATCCGATGCCACCGCTGCTTCCGCCGATGCCGTCCACAACCCTTCCGGAATCGACGGCGATTGCGGCAGTGTGTGCGAATCCAACCTCCAGCAGTATAAACGATGTCCGGTCATAGTCGATGCCCGAGCTTACCGCCTGATCCCGCACTGCAAGCGCGCACGAGCACAACTTGTCGGGAGTGCCCATATCGATCCTGTTGACCTTTCGAAAGGTAGGAACCGTTGGCAGGTGTATAACGCCCGGGATTACATATACTGGTAGGTCGTGCTCTTTTAACATCTCAATGAACCTGCGCATCCCGAGTATCGTCCGGTTATCGTCACTCCGGCGAAGCGACATCAGGAAAATGTCGCGCCGCGTTATATCAGAGATTTTTTTGATAGGGATCCCGTACCCGGAGGGTCCGATGATAAATTCGGGCTTGCTAGTTTTTAGCAGATCGATGACCGATTCCGGGTCGGATGCGATCTCCTTCGTTGGTATCGATAGATCAAGGGTGACCTTCTCGCCGTCCAGTCCAAAGAAGTCGAAACTCTTTGTGCCAGGATCGATTCCGATGACGCGTGCCATAATGTTGGGATGGCTGCACTGACGTATAAACTTTATACCCTGAAACCGTTGATATCATCAGATGAAGCGCATATCCGCAATCGAGGCGATCGCTCTGGAACTGGCAGATGAGCTTGTGATCTGCAATCTTGGTTACCCGAGCAGGGAACTGTATGCGCTAAAGGATAAGGTGACGCATTTTTATATGCTCGGTTCGATGGGACTTGCATCATCGATCGGACTTGGGTTGGCGATGGCGCAGCCGCGCAAGGTCGTGGTCCTCGATGGGGACGGCTCGCTTCTGATGAACTTAGGCTCGCTTGCAACCATCGCAAACCATGCGCCGGAAAACTATCTGCTCGTGGTTCTCGATAACCAATGCTATGGCTCGACCGGATGTCAGTTGACCGCCACATCGCGTGCGGCTGATCTGGCAGCGATCGCAACTGGGGCAGGGGTGTGTGATGTGCAGAGAGCAGGGACAATTCCGGAGGTGCGATCTGGCGTGCATGGTGCAGGCGTGCTCGTGGTAACGGTCGATTCCGGGAACGCTGATGTGCCGATTATTGATATGGAGCCAGTGGAGATCAAGAGGCGATTTATGCGGGAGGTGTCAGTGGTTTGAGATGGCGCCGAACAAGTTGGTAACCTGCTCAGGGGTGATTTTATGTGATGGGTTCTGATGTGTCTTGCATGGCGTATCGACACATCCAAGATGAATGCGAGATGTGGAGCAGCAATGAAGGCAAACCGGATGCGAAAACGGGTATGCAGGCTCCGTACTTAAGTCCGGGATTTGGTGACTTCGGGAGGGTGTCGTGAGGGTAAGTGAAGGTCGGGTTGAATCATGTGGTCGGAAGGGCTTTTTGGGGTGGGTCGAAAGACTTAATGCAGGAGAAGAATAAAGAGAGGCATGTGATGGTTGAAGTTCGTCCGGAAGGATGCACATGTGAACTATGTTCGGATATAACACTGAATAGGCGGGATATACGAAGTAGGTTCGGATATACAACGTTGTACGACACACCGAAGCTTAGATTGATGCTGTATAGTTAGACTGTTATCCGCACTAAAACGGAACGAGCCAAGACATGGAGAAATGAAATGAAACAATGGTAT
>DAOUXE010000146.1 GCA_030666765.1 Methanosarcinales archaeon | reverse complement strand
TTCCCGAATGCGATCGCTCCGAGAATGCCAGAGAGCAGGAGAACCACAACCGCGTAGAATTTGTACTTCAGATGCACGAGAGACCCCTGTCCCTCGACGTATCTGCCGGATTCGGTGAGGATCATGAGCAGAACGATCATCAGCAGGATCCAGCCCATATTCTCGCGCATGAAGTCATAATAATGCCCGAAGAAGAGAACGAGCGGAGCTGCGATCAGCAACGACACGACGATCGATCCTGCGCTGCCGAGGGCTGACAACCTGACCGCCGCCATCCCCATCCCATCAAGCAGCATGGCATGACCCGGCAGCACCGCAAGCGCGGTATCCGCGTCAGGCACTCCAAGATACACCGAGGGGATTATGTTTAAGAAGGTGTGCGTGATTGCGTTTGCAAGAATCATCGCCGCTATGTGGATATTTGAGAATCCGCGGTCTGCGATGGCAGGAGATAGCGCAAGCAGGATCAGCGCAAAGTTGTTTGTGTGTATGCCCGGGATGAGCCCTGAGATCAAGCCAAGCACAAAGCCGATCAGTATCGAGAGTATCAGCAGGTCAAGCATCGGGTAGTGATGGGTGGTGGATGTTCATCAACCTTGTTTATGGGTGTCAGTATTGTGCCGGGGTGCCTGCAGCAAGCGTCTCCCTGTCGAGATACAGGCGCGTCCACCAGACCGTGATAATTGGCTGGAGGATGCAAATATTGATCAATGAAATAACGAACTGCCAGATCACTGCCGTAACCGGATGCATGAAAAATATCTGCCCGACCACGCTGATAAGTATAGCTATCGCAATCACCATGATCCACATCAGAAAAACATCAAGTTTGTGGCTCGAAAAGAACTTCCACCCCCTCTCGATGCCTTCGATAGGACCTTTGTTATCGATGACGAGTGCGTATGTGACCGGCGCAAGCCCGATCGAGAGGATGATCGCATATCCGATCCATAGAATACTTCCGATTGCAACGACAGCCACAGCCACTCCGCTGCCATCTGACGTATCGAGCAGCAGGATGCCTGGCACCAGAAATACGATTCCGGCAAGAAATATGAGTACGATCACGATATTTGCAAGAAATAGGCTGACTGTGTTCCGCCTCCCGTACCAGAAGAGATTATTCATCCGTGTGGTGCCGGTCATGGTTGCGTTCTTTGCCATGCCGACCGCCCCTGCCTCGAAGAACGCGCTAATCAGTGCGCTCCCGACTACCATGATAATAAGTGTAACAATGAAGACTCCGATGAACTGCACTACCAACGGGGTAACCTCGGCCATTGCTTCGACAGCCTCGAGCGAGGGCTCGCCTGGGGTCTGCGACACCTGCATGATCTCTGATATCCCTGATACGATCGTCATGAATGGGTCGGTGCCGATGACTGCCACGAGTCCTACAAGCACGAGCGTGAAGAAGAAAAATTGTACAAAGGTGTCAAGGACAAAAGGAGCGCATAGAATCGGGTTTTGCTTCCAGGTGTATGCGCCGTTTCTCAGTACCTCGCCTAGCCGTTCCATTCAATAACCTCGATCACGCGCAGGGGCACGCGCTTTAGTGCACGCCCGATCATCGATTTGGCGATCCGTGCCGCATGTTCCTCGCTTTCCGCATCAAAGACTTTCATCGAGAGTATCAGCCCAACAAGTGCGGTACCTGCGACCAGCACCGCTGCTTCCGCCTCTTCGCCGCAGCTCGGACACACGATCGATCCGACCTCGATGTCCACGAAGTTGAGTTTCGGGTGAAATCGCTTGCCAGTCTCCGAGATCGCAACACCGATAGCATCGTCTACGGTCTTCACGTCCCGCACCGTCCATGCCGCTTCCATCGTCACGCTGTAATTCATTGTTTTGTCTCACAGAAGACGCCCAGCCGGATACCTGCATCGATGAACGCATGTCCGTAACTGAAAGCAACCAGCGCATTGACCCGGTCGCCCCCATCCAGGAAATGGACGCCATCATTGTAATAGGACTCCGCCATTAATAAATAATCCTCTGCAACGGCGTGAAGGTGCGACGATCTGTCAGGCACGATGCCTGCTTCCGAGAGCGCGTCGGCAAGCAGCCGTCTGTACCGGTCTGACTTTTCTGTGAGGTGGTCTTGTGGTTGGGTCATTGCTTGTGCTTGGTATCTAATTCAGGAGTTTCTATCTCTTGCTCTTGCGCTCGTCTGTAATCTACCTTTGCAAGCCAGACTGGAGAATCCAACAAGAATTTTGGTAGTTGCACAATCTGCGGCAGTACTTGCCATCAGGTGCCCGTAATTTCAGTTGTACCCATCCGGGGACAACTCGAGTCGATTCTATCGTGTCGGCGTCACCTACAGGATCATGAGTGTGTCGAGAGATGTAACGCGTCCGTCGCGGCTGACATCAGCGTCTGAATGGTTTGAGTAGAACAGACCAAACAGAAGTCCATATCTCCTGACTTTCGGCAAATTGGAATAGCCTATCCTTTTATCGTCACGGAACATACGTAGAATTACCAATGATAACGACGCGATTGAAGGGGACATTCGAAAAGGGTAGAACGTACCATACCCGCGTGACACCTTTTGGGGATGGAAGTGCAACACCCCCTACGGATGATTGAAGAGGTAGCACGGGATCTTAATATGGGTCGGGAGAGATTGGAGATGGAAAGCCTTAAAACATTCCTGGAAAAGGAGTTGATAGGCATAGAGGCAGAGATATATAAAATCGGTGCTAAACATGGGATAAGATCCATCTTCGAACTGGATGAAAAGTTGAAAAATGGGGCTATTACGAGGAAGATATGATGGATGACTTTATGGAACTTGATTATCTGGAATCCAGAAGAGATGACCTATTAAAAGCGATGGGGAAAGTTCAGTGACAGACTTAAGTAAACTAAAGAGAATTGTTGATATAGAATACAATGATATAACAATGAATTCGAGTATCCATCACGATAAACTCAGAGTACCCATAAGAGATGGTTCGATAGTGGATATCTGGTTTTCAAAGAAGATGCCGGGTCGTTTCTCGTATCACTGGGAGAGAAGGCAGATCGATGAGACTATATATCGCCATGACAATTTCCCTGGCCCTCGATGGAAAGAAGTTGCTACATTTCCCAAACACTTTCATAATGGTTCGCAAAATAGAGTACATGAGAGCGAAATAAATAATGATCCTGCTTCCGGTGTTCGTGAATTTATGGATTTTGTACGGGGAGATGCTGAGATAAAAACTCTCCACACACGAACACATATCTTCGCTGGCAAAGTTCGGAATTCATTTCTTTGGTTTGCATCTATTCACAAGAATCACATCCAGAATGTCATCCATCAAACCAACCCCCGACACCAGCACAGGAAACGAGTTTACGCGCCCCGCACTCTTGCCACCACCCGATCCCTCTTCCCCCCAGCTTCCACTGCTGCACGGTCGACAGCCGCGCACATTAGCTCGTAATCCTCTGGCGCTGCCTCGCCGACCAGTTTCTTGATCGGGGTGTATGCCGACTCCCGAAATCGCGGCGTGAAGTCGCGGACCTCGCCATCGATGACCAGTTCGGCGCCCTCGCCTTCACACACCTCGCCGACCACATCGATCCTGACCCCCGCACCCCTGATCGCATCCATAATGTCGGGTGCCGCGTCAGGCGGCGCGATCAAGAGAAGCGCATCCAAGGACACCCCCAGATAATCAATTTCAAGCGACTCAAGCATCGAAAGAACTTTCGGATTCACCAAATTTCGCATCTTTTCTTCATAAAATACCAGTTTCACTCTGGCGGTTCTCGATATCTCCTTGGCATCGCCGCGTACCCCGCCATTGGTGACGTCGGTCATCGCATGGATCCTTCCCGGGAGATCTGCGGCAAAGAGCGCGTCGCATGCCTCTATGAATGTGATATTGATCGTCTCATCAACGACATCGTGCATCCCGTAATAGAGCGCAGCAGTCGAGATCGTACCGCCTCCTGCGCCTTCTGTCATCAGGATGACATCGCCTGGCGCAGCATCGATGCGTGCTGTGAGATCCCTGGCGACCCCGACAGCGCCGACGCCGCCGGTCATCCGATCCCCGATCACCATGTCGCCGCCGATCCGAAGCGTGCTCCCTGTGACAAGCGGCACGTGTGTCAGTTCGGCGACTGCTGATATGCCTGCGATATGATCGAAGATCTTCCCGACATCGCCGTCATCCGCTATGTGGATATCTGACAGCATCGCAACGGGGAGTGCGCCCATCACATAGATGTCTCTTAGTGCGGCGCGTGCTACATGAAACCCTGCAAGAAACGGAAAATCGCTTAGACGTGAGTGGATGCCGTCGATGTTCAAAACGACGTACCGGTCCTGGCCATCCTGCCCTGTGATGCGCACCACACCCGAATCATCGAGGTGTGACGAATCAACGATGGCGTCGGTCTTTCCGATCACCTCCGCGATCTTCTCGTGCGCATAAAAATCACCAGCGCCCCTCGACCCGACACCGAACTCTCCCATCGTGACCCCTGACGTGATCGGGGTGAGGATCTCTCCTGCAGGGCGGAGCGTGGCGTGCGCTTCCACAATCGTTGCGCTGGCGATATCGCGCGCCCTCTTCCGGGAGATGTCTTTGATCTCAAGTATCCTGTCGGTAAGTTTCTGTTCAAGGTCCGGGTCGTGCCGGCTGAGCCCTCGTTTTGCGTATCCCTCGATGTCCATCAGCCAACCCTTGCGCTGC